>JAFSSU010000155.1 GCA_017450845.1 Treponema sp. | reverse complement strand
TTTCTTTTTGTTTACGTACGTATTTCTTTTTGTTTACGTAATGAATTTTTTCTGTTTGCGTACGCTTCGCATGCGGCAAGCAGGGGCGGCACCGGCGGCGACCTTCCCTTAATCCGGCAGGCCAGCCATCCTATTATAGAAGGAAACACCGCGCAGCCTGCCCCGTCCCCTTGACATCCCTTAACGTTCCCTGTAGTCTGGTTGAACGAGGTGCAATTATATGCAAGAACAGAATGAATTTGAGAGGCAGCTGGAGGAGCGGATAGCCGCGATGGAGAAATCCGGCTACCAATTTCCCGCCCGCTTCAACAGGAAAGACTACGTCTCCGTCGCAGTCGTCGCGGCGCTATGCCTTGTGCTTATCGTCATGGGGGGCGCGTTATGAGCGATACTACTAACAAGCCGGACACCGCGGTAGAGCGCGAGGCGATGTTCGGGGTCCTTCCCGTCATGGCGAAGGAAAAGCTCTACGGATTCCTGGACGCCTTCCTTGTCCTGTCGGGCTACTGCATAGCGACCTGGAGCTACACGCAGGGCTCCTACCTCGCGACGCTCGTCGGCTTCAGGCAGCTTTTGACCGGGGCCTTCCTCGGCGCAATCCTGATGCTCGTCATCTACCAGCTGCCGGTCATCCTTTCGGTCAGGTTCGGCATAGACATCTGGGTATGGCTCCGCGCGGCGTTCGGCCCGGCCGGCATCCTGATCATGACCGTCACGATAATCATCATAAACTACCCCTGGTATGCGGTATGCGGCGACCTCTTCGCCTCGTCCATGATAAACCTTCTGGGCTTCACGGGCCTGCACCTGCCGTCTCCCTTCCACACGCTGCTTGCCGTCCTCTGCGTGGCGGGCGGCACCTTCATCGCCTACAGGGGCCTGTCGGCAATCACCTGGACGACGAGAATCCTGGTCCCCCTCCTCTTCGCGGTGGGCGCGGTCGTCGTCATCGTGGGCTTCACGTCAGTCCCCTTCGACTACATCATGAACTTCAGGCCCAAGCGTCCCGAGGGCGAGCCAAACATAATCCCCTACGTCATGTCGGTGGAGGCGAACTTCGCCTTCGTCATAACGCTCGTCGGCGGCATGGCGGAAATCCCGCGCGTCGCAAAGACGGAGCGGGGCGGCTACTGGGCCGGCGTGCTCGGACAGGGCCTCGCGGGCTCCTTCTTCGTCGTCGTCGGGGCGGTCATGGCGATCGCGATGCAGTACGTCTGCGGCGAGATGATTGACGACCCCACGACGATGCTCGCGACGCTCGCGACCCCCGCGCTCGCGCTGTGCTCACTCCTGCTCGTCGCATTCGCGAACATCGGCACGCAGGCCGTCGGCGCGTATATATACGGGGTCATGCTCCGGAGCGCATTCCGCAAGGTCAGCTACAACACGCACATCACGGTCCTCGCCCTCTACGGAATCCTCTTCTGCATCTGGGGCAAGATAATAGAATACTTCGGGAGCTTCCTGACGATAACCGCATGCATCTACGCCCCTCTCGCGGCAATCCTCTTCGCGGACTTCTTCTTCGTCCGCAGGCAGAGGATCGACCTCCGCGCGGCTTACGGCATGAAGGGGCACGAGGACGTGTACCGCTTCACGGGCGGCGTGAACCTCGTCGGCATGGCGGCGGTCGTGCTGGGAGTGGCGGTCTCGCTCGCCATCTACAACCCGGTGACGGCCCAGGTCCGCATCCCCGCCCTCTTCTGCCTGACCCCGACGGGCGCCTCGTTCATCGCGACGCTCGTCTTCTATGCGGGCATGTCGCTCATACCCCCCGTGCGGAGCTACATGATGGGGCGGAACCCGAAGGTGACGGTATGAGCGGGAAGCCGAAGCCGGGCGACATAGGCCCGGACGGGCGCGACTACCGCAGCAGCCTGACCGCGCGAAAGGGGCGGAAGATTGACCCCACGCCCTTCGACGGCGTGCGGACACCGCCCCGGCAGAACCTCTTCCTGCTGCCCCTCGTCCACCTGATCTGCTGGCTCAACACCGCCGGCTACGGGCTCAAAATACGGAAGGAGAACATGGCGGGGGTAAAGCCGCCCTACCTCCTGCTCGGCTCGCACCATTCCTTCATGGACTTCTTCGTGACCCCGCTAGCAGTGTGGCCGCACAGGGCAAACTACATCTCCGAGCTGGAGGGCTTCGAGGCCTTCGGCGAACAGATATACCGGCAGGTGGGATGCCTCGGGACGCGCAAGTTCATCAGCGACCTGCCGCTCGTCAGGAACATCAAGAAGGTCGTTGACCGGGGCGACATCATCGTCATCTACCCGGAGGCGCGCTACTCCAACGTCGGCACGAACTCCCGCCTGACCCTCTCGCTCGCAAAGCTCGCCCGCATGCTCAGGGTCCCGGTCGTCACGCTCGTGATGGACGGGAACCACCTCCAGTCGCCGATATGGAACCTGACCCCCCGCAAGGAGGTCCGCCTGCGGGCGACGATGAAATGCATCCTGAAGCCGGAACAGATGGCGGCCATGTCCGCGAAGGAGATACTCGCCGTCATGCAGCGGGAGCTGACCTACGACGACTACCGCTACCAGCGCGAGGCGAAGCTCAGGATAAGCTTCCCCAGGCGGGCGGAAGGCCTGCACATGCCCCTCTACATGTGCCGGGAGTGCGGGGCGGAGTTCCGCATGGAGAGCGGGGGGGCGGTATTGAGATGCAAGGAGTGCGGCGCGGCCTGGGAGATGGACGAGTACGGGACGCTGCACAGGACAAGCCCCGGGGCGGGCGGAAGCTCACCCGGAAGCCTCTTCATCCCCGACTACTACGAGTGGGAGCGCGGACAGGTCCATGCCGAGATAGAGCGGGGCGAATATCATTTTGACCAGAAAGTCCGGGTGGAGGCCCTGCCCGGGACGAAGAACTTCATCGCGCTCGGCGAGGGCCGGCTTACCCACGGGGAGAAGGGCTTCAGCCTGACCTTCCGGGGGTATATGGAGGACAGGGAGAGGACGCTCTTCTTTGAGTCCAAGGCCTCCCCCTCGATACACACGGAGTACGACTACCGGGGCGAGGGCCAGTGCGTCACCCTTTCCACGCCGGACTGCACATACTTCCTCTTCCCGCTGGAGGAGGGCTTCAACGCGACCAAGATACAGTTCGCGGCGGAATACTTCTACTGGAAATCGCAGGGGGAATGAGGCCGCTTCAGCCTGCGGGGGCGGACGGTGACGGGTTCCCGTGCCGGTGCAGCTTGCGGTACTCGCGGGGGCTGCATCCGGTCATCTCGTGGAAGAGCTTGTTGAAGCTCGTCGTGGACTGGAAGCCCGCCGCATACGCGCAGTCGGTTATGGACCTGCTGCCGTCGGCGAGCAGGTGAATCGCGTTCTGCACGCGGATGCTCGCGAGGTAGTTGGGGAACGAGGTCCTTGTGTATTCGTTGAAAATCTTGGAGAAATAGTAGGGGCTGACCCCGGTCCTCTCGGCGACCTCCGCCTGCGTTATCTCCTCGGAGGAATGCTCGGCGATGTAGCCGCAGGCGGCGCGGATGTAGCCCCAGGCCCTGTCGGAGAACCTCCCGCTGCCGATCTGCTCGCGCCTCTCCCGCATGACGTGCTCCCCGACAAGGACGAGGATCTCGTAGACGAGCATCTTGCAGCGGGTCTCGGCGAACATCTGCCGGTCGTCCTGCCCGTCGCGGATTCCGTAGACAAGCTCACGGATCCGTCCGGCGAGCTCCGGCTCACTCTCCGCGGGGATTAGCTGGCAGTCGTGCAGGAAGCCGGCGGCGGCGGTCAGGTCGGCGTTGCTCTCAATGAGGCTTGATGAGAATTGGATAAAAGCGGCCCCGCCCATGGGAACGTGAACTATAGAGTGCAGCTGTCTGGGCCAGACGAGCAGGATGTCGCCGGGACGGGGGGAGAGGCTCCTGTCACCGACCTTGTAGCGGCAGCCTTCCTTGAGGATGACGGTGAATTCCGCCGCGTCGTGCCAGTGGGCGGGGAAGCTTTCGGGTGTCTCCGAGCCGGTGAACGCGACCCCGTGTATGTTCGGATAGTTGACAATCTCTTTTTCCATAGGACCCTGAGCCTTACTATATGATAACAAAAATCGGGCAGTTTTCAATAAAAATCTTCTATCTTTTCCGTCGGTCCCGCCGTATCATGGGGCCATGAGATTAGGAACATCATCGCCGCTTGCCCACGGCACGGCGGAAGAATGGGCAGAAAAGCAGCGGGCCCTCGGATGCGGGGCGGTGGTCTTCCCGCTCGACAGCTCCGCCCCCAAGGACAAGATAGACGAGTACAAGAAGGC
>JAFSSU010000154.1 GCA_017450845.1 Treponema sp. | reverse complement strand
CATCATTATCTCCGTCATGCTGTGCTTTACTTTCCAGTCCTGCCTGTTGTCTTCCAGCTCTTCGAATATATTCCCTTCCACCATAAGGGAATTCTACATCATTGAATTCTAGCTGTAAACCCCTTTCATGCTGAGGCCCTGCAGGATTTCCGTGCCGGGCCGTCCTATAGGCAGAGGGAGAGAATCGTGCTATGATGGGGACGAGCCGGCTGCGAGACCCGGGCCGGCTCAGGAGGCTTAGAAATGAAAAGACGGATGGCCGCCCTCGCCGTACTGCTGGCTTTTCTCTGCGCCGCCGCGTCCGCGATCGTCAGGAACGGCAGCAAGGAGGACAGGTCCAAGGAATCCAAGTCGATGGGCAAACTGCTCAAGGCATACAGGAACAAATACAAGGTGTTCATGGGAATCCCGACGACATCGGTAATCTTCTACGGGGGCTTCCGGGGCGCGAGGAACGACTACCTCTTCCGGCAGATCGACCCCTACACGGAGCCCGACGCGCAGGCCGTGGAGGAGCAGGAATTCTTCGTGTCCCGCCCGGTCAAGCTGGACTCATGCTACATGCTGGAATACTGGTACTGGACGGCCGCCGGTGAGGACATGGACGTGGACGGCCTGTATTCGTCCGAGAGCTACACCCCCGAGACGAGCCCCCTCGTCATAGACATCCCCCGGGAGCCGGGCCTCTACTACTTCGGCTACTACGACGGGCAGGCGACTGCGGCCTCGGGCAGGCTGGTCGAGATAAAAGGCAAGCCCTCCGAGGACATGAAGGTCGCCGGCCTCAGGGAAGTCCTCCGCTGCTACCGGGGCACAGAATGGGAGGACTACATCCGCGAGGAGCTGGACAAGGCCAAGGCGGAGGCCAAAGAGCGCAAGTCCGCCAGGCGGAAGGGGCGGGACTGAGGGCCCCTCCCCGGTCATCCTAGAGGCTCGCGCGGTCTATCGCGGCAAGCTCGTCTGGGCTGAAAGACAGGTTCTCCGTGCAGCGGATGCTGTCCAAAAGCTGGCTCGCCTTGGACGCGCCGACAAGGACGCTCGTAACGCCGTCGTCCCTCAGTATCCACGACAGGGCCATCCCCGCGAGGGACTGGCCGCGGTTCCTCGCGATTTCGTTCAGCTCCTTTATCTGCGAAAGCCTCTTCTCCGTCAGGGCCGCGTCCGTCAGGAAGCGTCCGTCCGTCCGCATCCTGCTGTCCGCCGGAATGCCGTTCAGGTAGCGGTCGGTAAGGAGCCCCTGCTCCAGCGGGCTGAAGGTGATGAGCCCCCTGCCGTCCGCCCTCGCGGCCTCCTTGAGCCCGTTCCTCTCTATGGTCCGGTCGAAAATCGAATAGCGGTTCTGGTTGATGACGAAGGGGCAGTTCAGCCTCTCCAGTATCGCCGCCGCCTTCCGCATCGTCGGGCCGTCATAGTTGGATATACCCGCGTACAGGGCCTTGCCGCTCTTGACGGCCTGGTCCAGCGCCCCCATCGTCTCTTCGATCGGGGTGTCGGGGTCCATCCGGTGGTGGTAGAAGATGTCCACGTAGTCCAGGCCCAGGCGCACAAGGCTCTGGTCCAGGCTCGCGAGCAGGTACTTCCTGCTGCCGTGGTCGCCGTAGGGGCCGGGCCACATGTCGTAGCCCGCCTTCGTGCTGACGACAAGCTCGTCCCGGTAGGAGGCGAGCTCCTCCCGGAGCAGGCGGCCGAAGTTCCTCTCCGCGCCGCCGGGGGGCGGGCCGTAGTTGTTGGCGAGGTCGAAGTGGGTCACCCCGCTGTCGAAGGCGGTCAGGACGATCTCCCTCATGTTGGAGTAGACCCCGCTGTCGCCGAAGTTGTGCCAGAGCCCGAGAGAGACGGCGGGGAGCATGAGCCCGCTCCTGCCGCAGCGCCTGTAGGGCATGGACGAATAGCGTTTTTCTGAGGCCGAGTACGTCATCTTACTGCTTCTCCGTGTCCGCCTTGGCGGTCTGATTTTCCTTTGCGAGCCGCTCGGTCTCGAGCTGCTTGAGGTCCTTTGCCTGGGACATGAGCGCGCCGTAGTCCTCCTCCTCGAAGATGCCGAGGGCGGCGTTCAGCTGCAGGTCGTAGTCCAGGTCGTAGAGCGGGCTTTTCTGGGTCCGCTGCACCTGGTTCCGAACCATCTTGCGGATGATGCGGAGGTCCAGCTTGTAGGTCTTCTGGAGCTGCTTGGCGTAGCTGGCTATGGCGGCCTCGCTCATGCCCGGGTGCTCCTCCACGTACTTCTCGATGGTGTCCTCGGACATCAGCTTGGAGAAGGCCTCGCTCTCCTCGTCGGTCATCTCCGGGGAGGACACCTCCCTGTCCGGGGGAATCCCGACCTTGTCGATGTTCACGTCAGTCGGGGAGTAATACTTGGCGACCGTGATCTTGAAGCCGTCGTTGTTGATCAGCGGGGTGGGAATCTGCACGCTGCCCTTGCCGAACGACTTCTCGCCGACCAGGTAGGCCCGGCGGGCATCCTTGAGCGCGCCCGCGAGAATCTCGCTCGCGGAGGCGGAGGCCCCGTTTATCAGGACGATGACGGGAATCTCGGCGGGAACCTCGGTGTTCCGCTTGGCGGCGGTGTAGACGCTGTTCTCGTAGGCGATGCGGCTCTTGGTGGAGACTATGACCCCGTCGTCGATGAACATGTCGGCGATGTTGTAGGCGGCGGTCAGGAGCCCGCCCCCGTTGTTCCTCAGGTCCAGGATAATCGACTTGTAGCTTCTCCGGTGCTTGTCCAGCGCGTCCTTCACCTTGTCGGCGGTCGTGGAGCCGAACTCGGACAGGCGGATGTAGAGGCTGTCGCGGATCATGCCGTACTTGACGGTCGGGTTCTCTATGAGGGCGCGGACGAGCGTGCAGTCGAACTCCATCTTCTTGCCGCGCTTGATCGTCACGGTGACGGGCTCGCCGACGGTCCCGCGCAGGCGGTCGAGCACCTCGTTCATCGTGAGCGTGGAGGTGTCCGTGCCGTCAATCTTGACGATGAAGTCGCCGGGCTGGATGCCGGCCTTGGCCCCCGGGGAGTCGTCGATCGGCTGGGCGACCTCGACGTAGGCGGGCTTGTCCGCCTTGTTCTCGGTCGGCTTGGTGATGGAAAGGCCGACCCCTCCGAAGGTGCCGACCGTCGTGTCGGACAGGCTCCTCCAGTCGTCCTTGGACAGGTACTGCGAGTAGGGGTCCCCGAGGGATTCGATCATCCCCTTGAGCGCGCCCTCGTACAGCTTCTCCGCGTCCACCTCGTCGACGTAGTTCTGCTGTATGTAATAGTAGAGCGAGTTGATTATCTCCAGGTACTCCCTGTCCCTCTGGGCCTTCTTGTCGGCGGTGACGGCCGAAGACTGCGCGAAGCACTGCGAGGCCGAGATGGAGACGACGGCGTAGAAGAACACGAACTTCAGGGCCTTCTTGAGGCCGCCTGCGGATGATTTTGCCTTTTCCATGCCTATAAAATATCCTTTTGATGCAATAATTACAATAATAAGAAGATACTTATTTCTTATCGTCCAGTCTGCCGCGCCGCCTTAGCATGATGTAGAAGGCGGCGCAGATGAGCGAGGACAGGAGGGAGCCCGCCGGGGCGGCGAGGCCCATCTCGTAGAGGGTCGCGGGGAAAAGCCTGGCGGCAAGCCATGCCCCTGGAATCCTGACGAGGAGGATCGACGAGACGTTGTGGATGAAGGAGAGCATGGACCTGCCGAGCGCGGAGAAGAAGCCCGAGAAGGGGAAGTGCACGCCCGCGAAGACGCAGTCCAGCACGTAGGTGCGCAGGTACTGCTCGCCCAGGCGGACGACCTCCGCGTCGGAGGTGAAGAGTGCCAGGAAGGGGGCGGATGCGAACTGGAAGACGACGGCGAAGACCGCTCCTGTGCCGACCGCGATGGCCGTCCCCGCGAGCAGGGTCCTCCGCGCCCTGAGGTAGCTGCCCGCCCCGATGTTCTGGGCGGCGATGGCCGAGACCGAGGACAGCATGGAGGAAGGAATCAGGAAGAGGAAGCAGATGATTTTCTCCACGATTCCGACCGCCGCCGCGACCGTGACCCCCCGCCTGTTCGCTATGACCGTGATTAAAAGGAAGGAGACCTGCACGAAGCCGTCCTGCAGGGCGATGGGGCCGCCGACGGAAAGGATTCCCCTGAACAGCGAGGGCTCGGGCGAGAAGTCCTCCCGGCGCAGCCTGACCCCCAGGTGCAGGGCCCGGCTCGCTCCGAGGGCGATGGCGACGCTGACCGCCTGGGCAAGCACCGTCGCGGCTGCGGCCCCCTCCGCCCCCATGCCCAGTGCGCCCATGAAGAGGTAGTCCAGGGCGACGTTGACTGCGCAGGCGACCGCGATGAAGGCCATGGGGCTCTTGGAGTCGCCCGTGCCGCGGAAGACGGAGCTGAGGACGTTGTAGGCGACGATGAAGGGGATTCCCGAAAAGCACACCGTCAGGTAACGCCGTGTCTCCGCTACGGACTCGGGCGGCGTGGACATCAGGCGGACGACCGGCCCCGTCAGGGCGAGCAGGGCGCAGGTCAGCAGGGCGGCGGCCAGGGCGAACAGCAGGACGGTGTTCCCGATGAGGCGGCGCATGCCCCGCTCGTCCCCCGCGCCGACCGACCGGCTTATCAGGACGGTGCTGCCCATCGCGAGCCCGACGATGATGACCGTCACCATGTGCATTATCTGGCTGCCTATCGCGACCGCCGAGATGACCTCAGCCCCGCCATACTGCCCCGCGATGTACAGGTCGGCAAGCCCGTAGAGGGTCTGCAGGAAGTAGGCGAGCAGGTAAGGCAGGGAGAAGCTGATGATGTTGCGGGCAATGCTGCCCTCCGTGAGCTTGCGGGGCATGGTGGATATTCTACCAGAGGAGCTGGAGGCCGCTTTGCTCGTAGGCCTTGAAATGATGGTCACGGCTGAGCATGACGAGGTTTTTCCGTATTGCCAGATGGATTAACATGCGGTCGAACGGATCCTTGTGTTTTTTTTGCAGGGGGAGCTCCTTGTATGTGATGAAATCATATGCGTCGGGGTTGAGGACCTGAAAGTCGTAGTTCCTTGCGATGTTTGGCAAGAACATGGAGTTGATGCCGTTCAGGGTGAATTTCCCCAGCTGCTCTTTTATGGCCACTTCCCAGAACGAAATCGTGCTGACATACACCGGGCTGGCGTTTGTTTCAAGGATGTCGCGCACTGCCGCTGACAGCTGGGACGAATCCAAGAACGACCAGAGAAAAGCATGGGTGTCCAGAAGGTAGGAGACCGATTCTGTCATTCGTCCCCTTCTGTCCCGCCAAGGAATTCCTCAAGGGAAATCTTGCCGTCGCCCTGCTCCGAAAAGCTTGCCCGCCCCTCGTAGGTTCCCAGGCTGCGCCGGTGACGACCGCCTTCCGAGAGCGGGGAAAGCACGGCGACGGGCTTTTTTGAGCGTCCAAAGAGAATCTGGAACTGCTCCCCCATCTGCACCTGGGTCAGGACGGAGGAAAAATCGGCCTTCAAATCCGCGACGGTCATCTGTGTCATGGCTTCATTATACTTATTGTTGTCAAGTCGTCAAGTTGAAAGATTCCTTCCCCGATTCCCGGGGGACCCTGCTGGCAAAGTCTTAAAGCCGGGTTATAGTGTGCCGCGATGTTTTTGTGACAAGGAGTATCCTCGTATGCTGAAATCCATGAAGTTCCCCACATTGCTTCCGGCCGTGCTGTGCGTGCTGTCCGTCATGCTGTGCCCGCTTGTCCTCACGTTCTGCCCCGGCAACGGCGAGGTGGATGGGCGCAACGATGATGACACGTATACCCCCGAGGGGAGAATTAATGGGAGGGGGTATTAACTCCAATACAGACAACAAAATAGACGCGATAAGAATCATAAATCTGGCGGACTCAGGGGACTGGGACACGCTCGTCGGGAGGCTGAAAGACCCGGAGACTGGAGCTGCCGGGGGAATCGGAGGCGTAGACCCCGACGCGACAAACCTGATTGCCTTTGACCCCGCCGGCATTGGCCTGCCGGACGGCGGCACGGTCACCCTGACCATCAGCGGAGACGTGGACTACGACGAGACTGCCCAAGTTTCCGATGACGGCATGGTCTACTTCCTGATACCCGCCATGAAAGTCGGATCGGAGATTACGGTCAAGATAACCGTCAAGGACGGTACAGGTAAACTTGTCCGTCGTGGCAAAAAGAAGCAGACCGTGACGGCAGACTGCGATATCGCGGTTGTTCTGATATCTCCAGAGGTGATAATGAAGACCGGAAGCGGCATAAACACGGTTCTCAAGAACCTCGGTGCAGACTTCGGTTCAAACAAAAGCTTTGCCGCCTCCCCAACCCCGCCTGCCTCCGGGGAGCCCCCCAGCGTAGTCATTTGCTTCCTTTTGTCCTGCTGCATCCGAGGGAACGTATGGAGCGGGGCGCCAGCGTAGCGTCAAGGCGGGGTCCCCGGAGCGGGCATTTGCTTGCGTTCATCAGGCTTGTAGGACTGCCAGCATTAGATGATGATGCCGTATGCTCCAGATGCAAGCACCCGCTCGCGAATGGGGACACTCTGCGGGAACCGCCAGCGTAGCGTCAAGGCTATACGTTCCCGGCGTTCTGGGGCAGGCATCCGCCCGTTGGGCGCAGCCCGGGGGCACACAGGGCTTTGTGTGACAGCCGGCGGACAGGCGGGCCGGAATGTCCTTGACAGCCCCTTTCCCTTTGGTATAGCATCGGGACAGATATGTTGCAGCTTTCTACAGAGACAGTG
>JAFSSU010000153.1 GCA_017450845.1 Treponema sp. | reverse complement strand
TTATAGCTGAGCCGCCAGGCTCTGTCATGAGGACCGCCGGTCTGGCCGCGCTTGTGCGGCGGAGGGCGGTTTTTTTTGTTCAGGCTTGCAAAAAGCTTGACCGAACATTTATATAGCGTTATAATAAAAGTTGGGGGGGGGGTAACTGTTGTTTCAGCTTGCCCCTCCCTACGGTTTTAAGAAAGGGGAATACCTATGAAAAAGAATAAGATTCTGTACGGCTTCACGGCCGCCCTGCTCGCCCTCTCCCTCTTCGGCTTTGCCGCATGCAGCTCAGGCAACGATGACGAGGACGAGGATGACATCCACAGCACGCTGGAGGGCAAGACCTTCGTCGCGGGCGACTGCACCATGAAAGTGATGGGCTATAATTATGACAGCGAGGGGACAGCAACGGAGACTTACACCAGCTACTCCGTGAGCAAAATCGCCTACGTCGTCGGCGAGTCGGACGACCTGGTGACCGTCTACTACTGGACTAGCCCGACTGGCACAAAATATGGCTCCGGCTACCTCAAGTACTCCATAAGCGGGGACACGATTACCTTCACGTCCAGCAGCGGCAAGAGCTACACGGCGACGATAAGCGGGGACAATGCCTTCTCCGTCGACGCGAAATTCATCGATGGCGGCTCGAGCTATAACGACATCACCGACAGCGCGCTGACCTTCACCCAGGGCGACAAGCCCGAGAAGGCGACCTACACCAAGAAGTAAGGGGCTTCATCGAATACACTTCAGGAAGGGCGGGCCTGTGCGGTCCGCCCTTTTTCATGCCCTTGTGATACGTCGTAACACACACGGCAAGCAGGTGCGTAGCCGTGTGCCCGGGAGGCGGATTTTACACCGTGTAAAACGTCCGTAAAACGCCCGTTTAGGGTAACCTTAAATTTCCCCCATTGCACAAATAGTTATTTCATACTAAAATAACTAGTATAGTGGATAGTTTTTCTGGTGAAAGCAATGAAAAATAACGGGAACAACTCTGAGAATACTTCTATAAAGACCCTGTCGCTGAGGCCCGCCTCCCGTCCCATACGGATGGGGATTGACGTCGGCTCCACGACCGTCAAGGTCGTCATCCTGGACGACGGGGGCAAGATGATATATGGTGTCTACGAGAGGCACCGCGCGGACATCCGCAGCACAATCATAAACGTCGTGAAGAAGGCCTTTGACACGCTCGTACCGGGCTTCCCCCAGGGGGAGGATCAGTGCATCAGCGTCAAGGTGACCGGGTCCGGCGGCCTTTCCGTGTCGGAGTGGCTCGGCATTCCCTTCATTCAGGAAGTGGTCGCCGCGACGACCGCCGTCAAGAAGTCCATCCCCCAGACCGACGTGGTCATAGAGCTGGGCGGCGAGGACGCTAAGATAACCTACTTCAAGGGCGGGGTGGAGCAGCGGATGAACGGCACCTGCGCCGGCGGTACGGGGGCTTTCATCGACCAGATGGCGGCCCTGCTAGAGACCGACGCGGCGGGGCTCAACGAGCTGGCCCGGGGGGCGACGACGATTTACCCGATCGCCGCCCGCTGCGGGGTCTTCGCCAAGACCGACATCCAGCCCCTGATCAACGAGGGGGCGCGTCGGGAGGACATAGCCGCCTCCATTTTCCAGTCCATCGTCACGCAGACAGTCTCCGGCCTGGCATGCGGCAAGCCGATCCGCGGGCACGTCGCCTTCCTGGGCGGCCCCCTCCACTTCCTGGACCAGCTGCGCAAGCGTTTCATCGTCACGCTGAACCTTACCCCCGAGGAGACGATCGTGCCCGAGAACAGCCAGCTGTTCGTCGCGGCGGGGGCGGCTTATTCGGCGGAGCGGGAGATTTCCTGCCTGTCCGCCGAGATGCAGAAGCAGGTCCGCTTCCCGACGGTCGCGGAATTCCGGCAGTCGCTCGGAAAGCTCGTCGGTGCGGAGATGCAGGAAGTCCAGAGGCTTGAGCCCCTCTTCAGGGATCAGGCGGAGCTGGACGAGTTCAACGCGCGGCACGCCACGCAGGTTGCCCTCAAGGGGGACCTTGCCTCCGCCAAGGGGCCGGTTTTCCTGGGCCTGGACGCGGGCTCCACTACGACCAAGGCGGTCCTGACGGACACCGAAGGGCGGATTCTCTGGAAGTTCTACGATGTCAACGCGGGCAACCCCGTAAACCTCGCCATAAAGGTCCTGAAGGACTTGTACCGGATCCTGCCCAAGGACTGCTACATAGCCCGCTCCGTCTCGACAGGCTACGGCGAGGCCCTGTTCCAGGCCGCGCTCGGCGTGGATGCGGGCGAGGTGGAGACTATAACCCACTACCGGGCGGCGGACTTCTTTGTGCCCGGCGTGGAATTCCTCCTGGACATAGGCGGGCAGGACATGAAGTGCCTGCGCATGAAGGACGGGGCCATCACCTCGATACAGCTGAACGAGGCATGTTCCTCCGGCTGCGGTTCCTTCCTGGACAACTTCGCCCACACGATGGGCATGGACGTGCGGGATTTCTCCAAGATAGCCCTGCTCGCCCCCAAGCCCGTCGACCTCGGCACCCGCTGCACGGTCTTCATGAACAGCCGGGTCAAGCAGGCGCAGAAGGAGGGCGCGTCCGTCGCGGACATCTCCGCCGGGCTTTCCTATTCCGTCATAAAGAACGCCCTCTTCAAGGTCATAAAGCTCCGCAAGGCGAGCGACATAGGCAAGAAAGTCGTCGTGCAGGGAGGCACCTTCAACAACGATGCCGTCCTCCGCGCCTTCGAGAAGGTCGCCGGGGTCAGCGCCTACCGGCCTGACGTGGCGGGCCTGATGGGAGCCTACGGTTCCGCCCTGATCGCGCAGGATCAGTGGGAGGACCTGCGCCGTCCCAAGCCGGACGACCCGGACCAGAGCCTCAGGTTCGTCAGGAGCGGGATCGTCAGCCTGGAGCAGCTGGACTCGTTCAAGGTGGACCTGGACCTCCGCCGCTGCGGCAAGTGCTCCAACAACTGCCTTCTGACCATAAACACATTCACGTCTGGGCAGGGTGATAATCAGAAAATCCGCACCTTCGTCACCGGCAACCGCTGCGAGCGGGGGCTGGAGCTGGAGACGGACAGCCACATAATCGACGCGAGCAACAAGGCGGCGAGCCGCCTGGACGGGCAGGAGGAGGATGACGGCAGGAACCTGCCAAACCTCTTTGACTGGAAGTACAAGAGGCTCTTCCGTTATACGCCGCTCAAGAAGGAGGAGGCCCCGATGGGCGACGTGGGCATTCCCCGCGTCCTGAACCTCTACGAGAACTACCCCCTCTGGTTCACCTTCTTCACCAAGCTGGGCTTCCGCGTCCGCCTGTCGCCGCGTTCCAGCCGCACGGTCTACGAGAAGGGGCTTGAGACGATTCCGTCCGAGTCCGTCTGCTACCCGGGCAAGCTTGCCCACGGGCACATCAAGAGCCTGATGGACATGGGCTGCAAGTTTATCTTCTATCCCTGCGCCCCCTACGAGAAAATCGAGGATCCGGGGGCGGGCAACCACTACAACTGCCCGATCGTGACGAGCTACCCCGAGGTCCTGCGCAACAACGTGGACGAGCTCAGGCAGGATTCTTCCATATTGTTCCTGAATCCCTTCCTTCCGATCTTTGACAAGGAGGGGCTGGCCGCCCGCCTGTACGAGGAGCTTTCCCCCCACTTCGCGTCGCTCACGCAGGCACAGGTGCGGGAGGCCGTCGGCTTTGCATGGGCGGAGCAGGAGAAGTTCAAGGCCGAGGTCCAGGAGAAGGGAGAGGAGGCGATTGAGGAAATCATCCGCCGGGGCGCGAACGGCATAGTCCTTGCGGGCCGCCCCTACCACCTGGACCCGGAGATAAACCACGGCATACCGGAGATGATAAGCTGGCTGGGGCTCG
>JAFSSU010000152.1 GCA_017450845.1 Treponema sp. | reverse complement strand
GTGAGACCCCGCACCCGCCCGCGTGAGATTCCTCACCCGTCCGGGTGAAAACCCTCACCCGCCCGGGTGCGACAGCTGTGCAAGACGTTCCGAACATTGCCTCCGTCCGGATTGCTCGTGGTTATCCGGCAAAAAAAGTGAGATAACAACGAGCAATATTGACGCGGGACGCGGGGCGTGCTATAAATAAGGCATGGCTTCCAAGCTCATAATCGGACGGGAAAAAGAAATCCGCCAGCTGGAGAACTGCTATGCCTCGAAGGAGTCCCAGCTCGTCATCCTCTACGGGAGGCGGCGCGTCGGCAAAACCTTCCTCATCAACCAGACGTTCGGAGGTCAGTTCACGTTCAAGCTGGTCGGGGACTACACGCTCAAGAAGGACGGTCAGCTGAACAACTTCCACGAGGAGCTCAGGCGCAAGGGCGGAACGGCCCCCGTCCCCAAGGACTGGCAGGAGGCCTTCTACCAGCTGCGGGACTACCTGGACGGGCTGGACGACGGAAAGAAGCACGTCGTGTTCTTTGACGAGATGCCCTGGCTGGACAACCACAAGTCCGGCTTCCTTGCGGCCTTCGAGTATTTCTGGAACAGCTACGGCTCATCGAAGGACGACCTGCATTTCATCGTGTGCGGCTCGGCAACGTCATGGCTCGTGGAGAACATAGACCACAACAGGGGCGGGCTCTTCAACCGCCAGAACCTCAGGATATACCTTGAGCCGTTCACCCTGCGAGAGACCGAGCTTTTCCTCGCCTCCAAGAACATCTCATGGAGCCGCTACGACATCTGCGAGTGCTACATGATTCTGGGCGGCATTCCCTACTATCTGAACATGCTCGACGGCGAAATTCCTTTCAGCGCGAACATCGACAGGCTCTTCTTCGGGAAGCACGCGCTTTTGTGGGACGAATTCGACCACCTGTACAAGACGCTCTTCAGCAACTCCGACAGCTACATAAAGATTGTGGAGGCCCTCTCCTCCAGAAGGATCGGCCTCTCGCGCAAGGAGCTCGTGGAAAAGACGAAGATGAGCGACAACACGCAGCTTTCCAAGATGCTGAAGAACCTCGTGGACTCGGGCTTCGTTAGAGAATACCCCTTCTACGGGAACAAGAAGCGCCTGTCCATGTACCAGCTTTCGGATTACTTCACGATGTTCCAGCTCAGGTTCGTCCGTGGGAAGCGGGGACTGGACGAACGCTTCTGGTCGAATTCCCTGGACAATCCCGCGCGGAAGGCGTGGGCGGGCCTCACCTTCGAGCAGCTCTGCAAGGACCACATACGGCAGATAAAGAGGAAAATCGGGATAGCCGGGGTGCTTTCCAGCGAGTCCTCCTGGTTCGTGCAGGCGGACGAGGACCATGACGGGGCGCAGATAGACATGCTGATCGACAGGCGCGACCGGGTCATAAACATCTGCGAGATGAAATTCGCCGGGGACGAGTACGTGATAGACAAGGACTGCGATGCCGACATCCGCCGGAAAATAAGCAGGTTCACCGAGGTCACCGGGACGCGGAAGGCCCTGCAGCTGACCTTCATCACGACCTACGGCGTGAAGCTGAACATGTACAGCCAGAGGATTTCCAGCCAGGTGACGTTGGACGACCTGTTTGCGGATCCGGAGTGAGTGCAGGATTGCTCGTGGTTATCCGGCAAAAAAAGTGAGATAACCACGGGCAATATTGACGCGGGACGCGGGGCGAGCCCCGGTCTCCCGGCGGCCTTAGCTCCGGGTAATCCTGAAGCTCGCGTTTGTGTCTGCGCTCCTATTCCCCTGTGCGTCGTTGATGAACGTGTTCCAGTCCGTATACTCGGTACCGCCGATCTTCATCTCGGAGACCGTACAGCCGGAAGCGACGGAGAAATTCGCCGTGACATTCTGGATCTGTATGCAGCCTCCGGTGCCGGCAGCCTGGAAGCCCAGCTCAATCGTGCCGGACGAGGACGTGGTGAATATGACCTCAAAGTGCCCCCCCGGCGAAGTAACAGTGTCATCAGCAGAACTCCTGAACTTCAGACCGCCGTGGTTGCCCCCGATAATCTTGTTCGTTCCCTGCAGGTCCATGTATATGGTCGTAGTCGTACCGGGGGTTCCGTTTACGAATTTACTCGCAGAGCCCCAAAGATCTGCCGTATACTGGAAACCATTCAGGGTCAGGAGGTTGCTGGTGTTGCCTGCCGGGGCTACGAAGTCATAGAGGCTGTTACCGGGACTCGTGGATGCCGCTATCGTGTTGCCCACTGGCAGCCACTTGGCATAGGCCGTCGCCGACTCCGTGACCGAGGAGAAATCGAACGGGACGGTGCATCCGGAGTCCGCGTACCAGCCCATGAAGACACAGTTTGTCTTGGTGGGGCCGGGGCTGGGGAGCTCGGCCGGGGAGCCCGGGGCAATGTCTTCGATGGGGTCGATCGCGCTGCCGCCCGCCGTGTCAAAGGTGATGGCGCACTTGGGGTCCGACAGCGTCAGCGACAGGTCGTCGCTAGTGCCGGTGACAGTCTTG
>JAFSSU010000151.1 GCA_017450845.1 Treponema sp. | reverse complement strand
ATCATTATCTCCGTCATGCTGTGCTTTACTTTCCAGTCCTGCCTGTTGTCTTCCAGCTCTTCGAATATATTCCCTTCCACCATAAGGGAATTCTACATCATTGAATTCTAGCTGTAAACCCCTTTCATGCTGAGGCCCTGGCATGGCTGCCGTTTTTTAGCCAGCATTTGAATTTTCTGGCTACAAACCCTCATTGATTCGGTGACAAAAAGCTTAAGCTTCACGTGACGAAACCTTTAAGCTTCACGCGACGAAACCTTTAGGCTTCACGCGACGAAACCTTAAAGCTTCACGCGACGAAACCCTTAAGCTTCACGCGACGAAACCTTTAGGCTTCACGTGACGAAAGCTTTAAGCTTCACGTGACGAAACCCTTGATAGTTACGGGGGCGCGTGCTATAATGGGGCAGAATTCTTACGTGATTTGGAGTTTGTGATGGAAGAAAAGGAAGGTTTCACCGGGGATATCGACTCTTTGATTGCAGATTTGGAGGATGATCCTGCGGTTCAGGCCGGGGACGCGGACGATTTCGCCGCCGCGGCGGAATTCGAGGAGGCGGAGAGCTTCCCCGCACCGGCTGACGGCTCCCAGGGCAAAGCCGGTCCGTCCGGGGTCCAGAAGGCTCCCATCGGTGCGGGGAATGTCGCGGAGGTGGACCTGACGGTCAAATCCTTCGCTCCCATCAAAAAGTTCTTCGAGGACACGCCCAACAAGGTCTTCGATGACCAGTCATACTACAAGACCTCGCTCGGCGGCGAGGGTGAGAGCGCGCAGAGGCTCCATGCCATACTCGTCAAGTACCTCAACTGCACCGACAAGAAGGACCGCACTGTCTACCGCCAGCAGATCGTCTCGGTGTACTGGAACTTCCTGCGGACCCTCGCGCCCAAGATGGTCAACACCCGCCTGCCCCTCTGCAAGAGGCTCGCGATGCGCTACGGGGTCGTCCTGCCCTCGCTCTTCAGCCCGGAGCAGAAGGAATTCTTCGCAAAGGCGATACTTGACAACTACACGGGCGAGCCCATCCTCTACATGGACGAATGGATACGCGAGGTCGCGATCGGCAAGATGAAGCCCTCCACGACGGACGAGATTCCCGTCAAGGGCAGCGCCAACAACCCCGGTGCCCAGCAGGCCAAGGCCCAGGCCGAACTCGGCAAGGCGAGCGGCAAGATCCAGAGCGCGGACAGCCTGGTCTCCATGAAGGAAGCCCAGCGTGACCGACTGGAAGAAGACCTGCAGGACAAGGTGAAGACCCTCATCGAGCACAATCCCATCTCCCTCGAAGGTCTGGAGAAGCACAAGTATCCCTACACCGATCTCCAGAAGAAGACCTGCACCGAGATAGTCAACCTGCTGAAGGATTTGCAGCGCCTGGACAAGGAGATTGAGAAGGGAATCGAGGAGATGAAGGAGTCCCTCAAGAAAATATCCGGGATAAACGATTCCATGGCCGCTGTCGCAGCCGCCGAGGGCGAGAAGGACAGCGCGGCGGTCGACCAGGAGACGATTCTGGGCGAGATGACGACGATGCGGCAGATGGCCAAGATGACCTGCGGCCGCCAGGGAAACCAGTTCCCCGTCTTCACGCGCGAGTTCTTCCACTGCCTGCAGCAGGGAACGGGCTTCCGGGAGAACGTCATCCGCGAGCTGGCCTGGATCGAGTCAATCGACCCGGGCTGCTTCGTCCGCATCCACAGGAACATGCCCAACCGCATCGTCCCCTACACCCTGCTCGTGCCGACCTACGGCGACTCGGGCTTCTGCTGGGAGCCCTTCGACCGCTACAACCGCATCACGAGCCGCGGCCGCATCTGCATCCCGATGTACCCGCGCAACCTCAAGATAGCCTGCCTTACCGCCGTCGCCGACCTGCGCTGGCAGGTCGCCAAGGAGAAGGCTTCCTTCGACTGGATGTCCGACGGCCTTACGGGAATGTACTACCAGTGGATCGACGGGCAGAAGCTCAAGGGCGACCTGAAGCAGTTCTTCATCGCCGACTACATCCTCTGGATTACCAAGGAGGCCCTGGGCCAGCAGAAGCTCCCCAAGGAAGTCCGTGGCATCTTCTGGCGCTACATGCCCTTCCCGCAGGAGCTCAAGGACAAGCTCAAGAAGATGAGCCTGACCTACCAGGAGCTCTGCCAGAGGGACGCGAACCGCGCTATGAGCGACGGCTATTGATTTCAGGGTTCACAAGGAAAAGACGAGATGAAGATTGCGCTTGTTGGATACGGTAAGATGGGGCACATGCTCGAGCAGGCGGCCCTTTCGTGCGGGCACACGGTCGTCACGACGGTCGATGTCGCCGCCCCCGACGCCAAGGTGAAAATCGCGGCAGGGGACGGGGCGGCCCTCGCGGAGGCCGTCAGGTCGAGCGGGGCGGAGGGAGTCATCGAATTCTCCCACCCCTCCGCCGTGATGGGCAACATCCGGGCCCTGCTCCCGACGGGGCTTCCCCTCGTCGTGGGCACCACCGGCTGGACGGACATGGAGGCGGAGGTCGCATCCCTCGCCGCCAAGTGCGGGGGAACCCTCATGCGGAGCGCGAACTTCTCCATCGGGGTCAATCTCTTCTATAAAATCGTGCAGGAGGCGGCAAGCCTCGTCAGCAACTTCAGCGAGTACGACGCGGCGGTCTGGGAGATGCACCACAACCAGAAGGCGGACTCCCCCTCCGGCACCGCGCTGGAGATAGCCCGCCGCGTCATGGCCGGGGACAAGCGCAAGACCGAGATGGTCACGGACGCGTTCCACGGGCGGCCCGCCGCCAACCAGCTGCACGTCTCCTCCACCCGCTGCGGCTCTGTGCCGGGCACCCACACCGTGTTCTTTGACTCCGCCGCCGACACGATCGAGCTGACCCACACCGCGCGAAGCCGCCAGGGCTTTGCGGCCGGGGCAGTCCACGCGCTGGAGCGCCTTGCCGCCATGCTCGCCGACGGCTCGCTCAAGCCCGGAAAGCTTTACGGCATGGCGGACGTGTTCCCGGGCCTGTTCGGATAGGGGCGTCTCCCTAGCTCCCTCCAGCGCGTCCAGAAGGCGGCCGGCGGTCAGCCCAGGGCCAGGCCGACCATCTCGTCCACGGTCCTGTAGCCGTGGGTCTTCATGAACCAGGCGATGCCGGAGATTATCTCCTCCATCACGTGCGGGTTGGCGAACTTCGCGCTGCCCACCTGCACCGCGCATGCGCCCGCCATGATGAATTCGACCGCGTCCTGCCAGCATGATATGCCGCCCATACCGACGATCGGTACCTGCTTGGAGGCGGGCTGCCCCCTGAGCGCGGAGGCGACGTCGTACACCATCCTGAGGGCTATCGGCTTTATGGCGGGGCCGCACAAGCCCGCCCGTATGTTGTCGAAGACCGGCCTGCCCCTCTCTATGTCTATGCTGACCGCGCTTATCGTGTTTATCAGGCTGAGCGCGTCCGCCCCCGCCTCCACGCACGCGAGGGCCACCGCAACGATGTCCGGCGCGTTCGGCGAGAGCTTGACCATCAGGGGCTTCTTGGTCGCCTTCCTGACGGCGGCGACGCAGCTCGCGGCCTTGTCCGGGTCCAGGCCCCATGCCTGCCCGCCCGCCTTGACGTTGGGGCAGCTGATGTTCAGCTCTATCATCGGGATGCCGGTCGCGTCGAGCAGGGCAGCCCCCCCGGCGTATGACTCCAGGTCGCTGCCGGCGAGGTTCGCTATGGCGACGGGACGCAGCCTGAGCATGGCGGGAAGCTCGTCGTCTATGAACGCGCGCACGCCGGGATTCTGCAGGCCGATCGAGTTGATGTTGCCGGAGGCGACCTCGATTATCCTCTGCCCGGAATTCCCCAGGCGGGGCTCGAGCGTCACGCCCTTCCCGACTATGCCGCCCAGGACATCCACGTCCTCCATTCCCCGGTAGTTCTGCCCGAAGCCGAAGGTGCCGGAAGCCGCCATGACGGGATTGCTGAATTTCACGCCCGCGATCCTGACCGTCAGGTCGGGCATATAGTCGATCGGGAGGGGCTTCCTCCTGGGCGAGGGCTTCTCAAATACCAGCTGGCCCGCGTCAAAGACAGGCCCGTCCTTGCAGACCCGCGCGTTCCCGCTGACCGTCGGGACAACGCAGCCCAGGCAGGCCCCGACCCCGCAGAGCATCCGGGCCTCCATGCTCACGTAGCAGCGCACCCCGGTCTCGGCGGCCAGATCCTTCAGGTAGGCGAGCATGGGGACGGGGCCGCACGCGAAGATGACCTTGTAGCCCCTCTCCCGTATCAGGGCGGCGGTCAGCACCGCGCTCAGCATGCCGCGGGTTCCCTCGCTGCCGTCCTCCGTCGTTATGGAGAGGGAGTCGGCCCTGACGTTCCTGAGCCCGTAGCCCGCGCTCCTGAAGCTCGCGAAGAAGTCGTATGATTTGTCCGGGAGGGATTCGGCAAAGAAAGCGACGGGAGCCACGCCGATACCCCCGCCGACAATGCAGATCTCCGGGCTGAGCCCGGGCTTCCTGACGGTCTGTATGTCATCGGGGAGGGAGAAGCCCGTACCGAGGGGGCCTATGATCTGAAGCTCGTCGCCCGGGAGCAGGCTGGTAAGCTCCTGCGTCCCCCTGCCCTTGCGCAGGATAAGGAACTGGAGCTTGACGACCTTGAGCCCTGTCTGGGCATCGATATGAACGTCGCAGTGGTAGACGCTGATGGGGCGGCCATACTCGACGGAGCTGACGGCCCTGCGGAGCAGGTAGAACTGCCCGGGCCTGGGGGCGAGCTGCTCGGGGCGGGGAAGGATCGCGTCCGTCTCAAGAAGGTATACGTCCGGCTGACCTTTGACCAAGGTCGATTTGCTCACGATGCACTTGCAGAAGTACTGCAGCCCGTGCCCGGCTGCGTCTATTTCGGCTTTGTCCATGCCATGATTGTATCAGATTCCGGCTCTTTAGGTAAGGGGTGGGCCTCCCCCGTTCACGCGTTTCCGCCCGGCCTCAGGGCCCGGGGGAGGAGCTGCGTCACCGCGTCAAGCAGGGACCTGCCCTCCGCAAGGCGGACGCTCTCCCTGCACCCCGCGTTCCTGCCGGCCTCCTCGTCGCGCCAGCTGTCCCCTATCATGTAGGATGAGGCGAGGTCTATGCGGAAGTCGGAGGCCGCCCGGAGGAAGAGGCCCGTCCCGGGCTTGCGGCAGGGGCAGGCCCGCTTGTAGGCCGGCCTCTCGCCGGGGAAGCCTGAGTCGGGGTGATGGGGGCAGAAGTATATCGCGTCAAGGTAGGCCCCCTCCCTGCCCAGCAGGGTCTCCATCTTGTCATGTATCAGGCGTAGGTCGGGGAAGTCCAGCTCGCCCCGGGCAATCTGGGGCTGGTTGGTCACGACGACGGCAAGGAAGCCGCTCCCGTTTATCCTGCGGACGGCCTCCGCCGCGCCGGGCAGCAGCTCCATGTCATCGATGTCCTTCAGGAAGCCGGCGCTCCTGTTCAGCGTGCCGTCCCTGTCCAGGAAGAAAGCCTTCTGGGGCCGGGAAAGGTTCCTCGCGCCGACGAGCCCCGCCCTTATGTCGGCCTCCACCTGCCGGAAACGGTCGGGCGTGCCCATGTCCTTGACGTACTCGCTGGAATCGTACGCGTAGATGCCTCCGGCGGCGACGGCGGGCTTGAGTATGTCGCGGTCCAGGTCCAGCCTGCCGCCCCTCTTCTCCGGGGGAAGGGACCCGGCTGCCTTGGCGAGCAGCGCGGGGGAGATTATCTGTATGCCCGCGTTGACCCGGTTGTGGTACCAGAGGCGGTCGTCCTCCTTGTTCAGCCAGCGGACGACCCGGTGGCTGTCGCGGGGCATACCCCCCTCCTCCTCCGGCGGAAGGATCTCAGTCAGGATAAGCGCGGAGTCGTAGGGGTGGCTGTTGGGGTGGGTCATCAGCGTGGCCTGTGCCCGGTGCTCCTTGTGGAAAGCGATGAAGCGGGAGAAGTCTATGTCGAATACCGTGTCCCCGTTCAGAAGGAGGAAGTCCTCGTCCAGGCCCCCGAGCCTGTAGAGCGCGCCGGCCGTCCCGAGCGGCTCCGTCTCCTCATAGTAGCTGACGGAAACGCCGAACGCGGAGCCGTCCGCGAAGTACTCGCGGATGAAATGCCCCAGATGCCCGGTGACAAGGGTGATGTCCGTGATTCCGTTCCGCGCCAGGCACTCGATTTCCCATTGCAGGATGGGCTTACCGCATATCCGTATCATCGGCTTGGGGATGTCGCCCGCCATGCTGGCAATCCGCGTCCCCTTGCCTCCCGCCATTATGACCGCTCTCATTCCGGGAAGAACCGCTCCTCTATCTGGAGGCAGAGCGCATGGTAGACGGGCAGGTGCAGCTCCTGGATTTTGAAGGTCTCGGTCTCAGGGACGATTATCGAAGCGTCAGCAAGTTTTGCGATGCGGCCCCCGTCACGCCCCGTAAGCGCGACCGTGGCAAGGCCCTTCGCCCTGGCGACGATCATCGCGTAGGCGACATCCCTGGAGTTGCCGCTCGTGGAGATGCCGAGGAAGACATCCTCCGGCCTTCCCAGGCCCATGACCTCCTGGGCAAAGACGACGTTCCCGTCCACGTCGTTCAGGCTCGCGGTCAGCAGGGCGGTCTGGTTGCAGAGGCTTATCGCGGGGAGGCTTCCCTCCAGCTTGTCCGAGAGATATGCGCCGCCCTCGCCGTCTATCCGGGAGAGCTTGTCTAGGAACGCCTTGTCCGGCCTCCTGTCCTTGACGAATGCCTTGAGAAGCTCCCCGGTGATGTGGTCGCTGTCCGCCGCGCTCCCCCCGTTGCCCGCGACAAGGAGCTTGCCGCCCGCGGCGAAGGATTTCTCAAGCAGGGCGTATGCGTCGCGGATGCCCTTCTCGCACCGGGAGAGGACGGGGTATCTGGAAATCAGTCCGCTTATGTGGTCGTTCATCTACTCAAGCTTCCCCTTGAACTGCATCAGCCCCTCCTCGTCCAGCTCCAGCGGGGGAAGGCCTGTCTTCTCCAGCTGCTCCAGCTGGCTCTTGAGCGCCCAGGAAATCTTGTTCTGCTCCTCAAGCCGCTGCGCGAGCACCTTGCTCAGGAAGATGCCGTAGTGGGGGTTCCGCCGGATCAGGAGAAGGAAGACAGCCTTGGGAACCTTGATCAGCCGGCACATGTTGCCGGTCGCTATGACCGTCGCCGTCCGCCTGTCGTCCAGGAGGAAGGCCATCTCCCCGATGAACATGTCGGCGGGGGTAAGGATGGCGGAGAGCCTTCCGTTCATGTAGACCGCATAGCGGCCCGAGACGATGAAGTAGAGGTCGTTGCTCAGGTCGTTCTGGCGGCAGACAATCTCCTTGTCCTTGTAGTGGATCGTGTCCAGGTTCTGGATGAAGCCCGGGATGGCGTTCACGGAGTCCATGCTGTTCTTTATGGCGAAGGTGACGACGTTGCCCTTCTCGTTGTACTCGACCTTCTGGACCACGCTCTGGCTCATCTTGATCCCGCGCCCGTGGAGCTCATCCTCCTCGGCCTTGTGGTCCAGCATCTTCTTCCAGTCGAAGCCGTCCCCGTCGTCCTCTATCCTGAACGCGGAGGCCCCCTTGCGTATCTCGTAGTAGATGCGGACCTTCCTGTCCTTGTACTTCTCCATCTGGCTGCGGTCGGCGATCAGGTCCATGATGTCGTTGCCGGCCATGAGCCACTTGGTCTTCTCGCTGTAGCTTATCTCAAGGTTGCCGTGCTCCACGGCGTTGTTCAGGAACTCGGACAGGGCCAGCTTGAGGCCGGAGCAGCTGTCGCGCGAGATGCGGTCGGTGTTGTAGAGGTAGCTGACCAGCATGTTGGAGTAGAAGTGCAGGTTCATCGGGTCGTTGCCGGAGACGAAGCTGCCCTTCTCCTCCCCCCCGATCATCTCCTTGAGGCCGCGCGTGTAGAGGAACTGGTCGTTGGCGGCGAGTATCTTGAGCATCCTCTGGAAGTGGTCGCGGAACTCCCCGGCGGTGACGGTCGCGAGGATGTTCACGTCCTTCTTCTCCTCCAGCTCCCTCGCCTTGCTCCTGCTCTTGCAAATCACGATGATGCCGCCGGAGTGCAGCCAGTCGTCCTCGCACACCGCGTCAAGCACGGTCTGGCAGTCCAGGTTCTCGTCCGCGAAGTCGAGAACCTTTATCTCGGGGAGCTCGTAGTTTATGCAGGCAATCGCGCTCTCGCTGTCGTTGAATATGTCGGCGGAGAAATCCTGCAGGTCCCTCACGCCCTCCATGACGGACTGCTCGATTACGGGGTTATTTGTCACAGCGACGATCTTCTTCATATCCTTACTGTAAATCAAATTCGCCGTTATTGCAAGTGGAAGCGATGGACAACGGCCCACCATTGCATTATACTTGGCGTAATCACACGGCGACACAAGGAGAACCCCATGCTGAACATCGCGGAGATAAAGAACGGTTTGGTCATAGACCATATAAAGGCAGGCAGCGGATGGAAGGTGTTCCGCTACCTGGGGCTGGACAGCGCAAAGTTCACAACGGCCCTCATCGTGAACGCCCAGTCGGTGAAGAGCGGGAAGAAGGACATAATCAAGATAGACAACATCCTGAACATAGACTACAGCGTGCTCGGCTACATAGACCCCAACATCACCGTCAACGTCATCCAGGACTCCAAGATAACAAAGAAGATAAAGATGGAGCTGCCGGACAAGATCCAGGGGGTCATCGTCTGCAAGAACCCCCGCTGCATCACCGCGACCGAGCATTACGTCCCGCAGGAGTTCCACCTGGTCAACCGCGAGAAGGCCCAGTACCGCTGCATCTACTGCGACGCGCTCTATTCGGCGGGAACGATCGGGGCCTTCGAGGGCGACTGACAGCCCCGGGGCTAGAAGGGGGCGGGACTGGCGAGCTCCATCCTCCGCCCCGTGACCGGATGCGCGAAGCACAGGCGGGAGGCATGGAGCATCAGCCTCTCCCCCTCCGCGCAAGACCCGTAGAGCGTGTCCCCGATGATCGGAACCCCGAATCCGTGCGGGTCGGCGGAGGCGAGGCGCAGCTGGTGGGTCCGCCCGGTGCGGGGACGGAAGAGCACCCTCGTCGCCGGCCTCCTGCTCCCGTCCGGGGCATGGTAGTCCCGGACCCTGACCGTCTCCCATTCCGTCACGGCCTTTTTCCCGTACACGCTGTCCCAGACCTGGTGAGGCCGGTTGTCCGGGTCTAGGCGGAAGGTCAGCTCCATCACCCCCTCAGGCGCGATCCCTTTCCTTGCGAGCACCCCGTCCAGCAGGGCGACGTATTCCTTGGACACCTCCCCCTCCTGGAACTGCCGTGACAGCTTCCTGTGGGCCGCCGGGTTGAATGCGAGCAGCATCAGGCCGCTCGTCTCCATGTCCAGGCGGTGGACGGAAGGCTGTTCCATGCAGTCCGGGAAAAGCCGCCTGACCCGGCTCACGACGCAGTCCTGCTTGTCAGGCCCCCTGCCCGGCACGCTGAGGAGGCCGGACTGCTTGTTCACCACGATGATGTCGTCGTCCCGGTAGACTATCTCAAGCCCCAGCATGGCGGGGAGGACGATTCCGCAGCGCGAGTCGCAGGGAGGGAAGGCCATCCCCTTTTTTCCGATGTCCGGGGAATCCTCCCCGCAGTAGAAGACCTCGGCCATGCTGACGGGGGTCAGCCCCCGCGAGAACGCCAGGTGCAAAAGCTTCTGCCCCGCGCACTCCCCGGTACCCGTCGGGGGCAGGATGTCCTTCCCCCTCCCCGTCCGCCGGGCATAGTCCGCGCAGGCTTCCCTCATGCTCATCTCCCGCCCGTCCGCGCAGCGGAAGCGGTAGAGCGAGAACACCGCCGCAAGCGACTCATCGGTCAGGGCCCGCCGCCTCTCCTTCAGGGCGCGGCTCTCTGCCTCCGTGAGGGAGCCGTCCCCCAGCCTCGCCGTCAGGGAGTGTATGTCATCGTCGTTTTTT
>JAFSSU010000150.1 GCA_017450845.1 Treponema sp. | reverse complement strand
GCGGGCACGGTACTAGCGGAAGCTTGCGGATGCCTGTATAATGGAAACATGCAGAATCAACTTCCGACAGCGGAGCAGATTAAGCGGCTCCAGGCATTGCAGGGCGTGGACGCGGGCGTGTTCACGCTGGCCGTGTTTTCGACTATAGAGGCATACCTCAGGGACAGCCTGGGCGTGAACGCAGACCAGAACACGACGTTTCATGAGCTGCTGGAGATGTTCCAGGATTTCCACGGCCACCGTGGCTACAAGGAGAACAAGCTTTTCGGGAAAATCAGGCAGAACCACAGGAACACGAACTATGTCCGGCACAACTTCGGGAATCTCTCGGTGGAGGAGGCGACCGGCGCCGTGTCCTTGCTCAAGGAGTTCGCGTCCATGTTCTGCCTGCCAAACCAGGACGGCATTTCCGTCCTGACGCGGAGGCTCGACAGCTGGGACGCGCGGAAAAGCCCTGCCGAGACGGCGGTGGAGCTGGAGAAGGCGAACCGCGAGATAGAGCGGCTTTCCAAACTGAACGGCAACATGGCGGAGAAGGCCGCGCAGTTCGACGAGCGGCAGAAAGAGCTTGAACGTCTGGAAGCTCAGCTGAAGGCCATCCAGACAGACTATGACCTGCAGCTTGAGCGGAACAAAAAAAACAAGGAGAAGATAAGCGAGCTCAAGCAGAAAAGGTTTGCCGCGGAGGAAGAGAGCCGCAAGGCCCAGAAAGAGCTCAGGGCGCAGCTCGCGGAGCTTTCGGACGCGAAGGACTACATAGAGAACCTGAGCCGCATGGTGAGCTACACGCGGACCCGCTACGACTACGAGCAGGGGCTTGTCCGCCTGACGGCCGAGCAGGAGTCCGTCGTCAGGCAGGTGAGCTTCGGACGCGACTTCCTCGTGAAGGGGAGCGCGGGAACGGGAAAGTCCCTCGTCCTTCTCAAGACTCTGGAGAAGCTGCTCCTTGACAACGAGGGACGGCTTTTTCAGGAACGGGAGTCGGTCGCCCTCATAACGTTCAGCAGGAGCCTTGAGAAATACAACCGCTATGTCGCCCGGCTCATGGACATACGGGCCTCTTCCGCCCCGGATGACAGTGGCAGCGGAAAGGCCGGGGACATGATAATGACATCGGAGAGCTTCCTCGTCAGGATTCTCAAGGACGCTTTCCCCGGCGCAAAGCTGACATACGGGAGCGCGAGATGCCTTGAGGACACGCCCGTCATCAAGGAGAACCCCCTCGGCAGTGAAATCTGGGCCGAGCTGGACAGGTTCATCTTGCCGGGATTCGTCACGCGGGACGAATACTGCGGGGAGGGGCAGCAGGGGATAAAACGGACCGGAATGCGCAAGCCCCTCGCCCCCGGGGCCCGTGCGAAGGTCTGGGAGGCCGTGGAGGCAATTTTCTCGGAATGGGAGGAACGCGAGGCACAGCCGGTTCCCTACCTGACCTACAGGCTGCTCAGGAAAATTGACGGCGGGGAATACTCCGTCCCCGAATCCCTGAAGGTGGACTACCTCTTCGTGGACGAGGCTCAGGATTTGACGGCGGCATCCCTCCGCGTGCTCAGGCTCGCCACGCGGAAGAGCATGATCCTCGCGGGCGACAGCGACCAGTCCGTCTTCCAGCCGGGCTTCACCTGGAGCCGGGCCAGGATAGACGTGGGCGGCAGCACGAGGACGCTCCACATCAATTTCAGGAGCACCGACCAGATAAACTCCGTCGCGGAACGCTACCGTGCGCTCAGCGCGGGCTGCGACACGGACAACGTGCCCCGGACATTCCGCATGGGGCCGCCCGTGGAGCTGCACGAGAACAAGAGCCAGGAAGAATCCTTCCGCCAGATGGCGGACACGGTGCGGATGTGCGTGAAGTCGCTCGGCTATGAGCCGGAGAACATCTGCCTCATCGCGCCCAAAAAGGCCCAGCTGGAAAAGCTCCAGAATCTGCTCAAAGACGAGCTGGACCTTGACTGCGCCCCGGTGAACGCACAGGACTTCGACTTCGCGAAGCCCAGGATAGTCCGCCTTGCGACCCCCCAGAGCTGCAAGGGGCTGGACTTCCCCGTAGTCCTGTTCTACCTGGACCACCGGGCCGGTTTCCTTTATGACTTTGAGGAGTCCGTCTTCGACAAGATGAACCGCAACATGGTATACACCGCCCTGACGCGGAGCATAGAGCTTCTGCACGTGTTCATGCCGGAAAGCGTCTCCGACGGGCCGCTCGGCGACCTCAAGAAGCTGCTGAAGGGGGAATCGTAAAGCCTGCTTTGCGGGGCCTGGGCGGGGAGGGTCAACCGCCAAGAAAGAGCTATCCCCTTATGTTGTCTTTATATTCTGCAAGCAAAGTGTTCGTCGTGAGAGGAATGACTATGGTGGTAGCGATTTTGCTTGCATTGAAATTGTCGTTCTGAACAATTACGGCAGGACGACGGCCAAGCGTCATGCTGCCGAATGCCAGCCCGAAGTCAACCCGCCAAATCTCACCACGAGTCATTTTTCACTGCTTCCCACGGAGAGAGGGAAGGCCTGTCGGCATCTCCTGCGGCCCCTCCTTGCAGTCCTGTCCTTGGAACATATGTCCGCAGTCCTTGCAGACGAAGCAAGTTTCTTCAAAAGTTGGCCGCATGAAATTCGGCATAAACGCAAACCATCCCATTGTATTGGTTCTGTTTCATCATTCTCGTGCCAATATCGTTCTTACAAACATCAGAACAGCAAATACAATGAACAGCCGGCATTACGCCTCCGTCTGGAGCCCCTCTTCCTTCAAAAGCCGGGTCAGGTACTCGCTGTCCGTGCTGGCCCTGCTCAGGTCATCCACACGACCGGACGCAATCATGCGTTTTGCAAGCGCAAGTATGTTGTTCTGGCCGCTTATAAAGCCGTCATGCTGTCCGGCTATGAAACTGTCATGATGCCCCAAATCAAAGCCTCTTTTCTCTACCCTGTCAAGAACCTCGCACATGGCTATTCCTCCCTCTGCCCTCGGCGGTATCTTCAAGCACTCCAGCAGACTCCTGTGCTTGTTCCACCGCTCCTCCCCGAAATACAGCACCAGCGTCACGACCGGGTAGCGGGGCTTCCGCCTTTTCTTCCCGTCCGCTACTGCAGGCTGTGCGCCCTTGTGGGGGAATTGGGGCAGTCCGGCCTCTTGGAACATGTGCCTATGACTCAAGGAATGTTTTGTCAGAGAGCCTCAACATCTTCAGGAGAAAGTCCCGTTGATTGTGAAATCAGAACAGCATCAATTCCTGTTCGCTTCAGTATCCGTGCCGTTTCCAGAGCCTGTTCCTCTCGACCTTTCTTAATACCATCCTCTCGGCCTTCCTTGATGCCGCGTTGTCTGACATCGTAATCGTGGAGGTTCCATGCCAGATACTCGTTCACGAACGTCTGCTCGAATCTCTTTGCCTGTACCATATTTGCAATCCTCCTTGTCAAATCAGATTCCGCCGTGTTGTTCCTCACGAAGGAGAGGAAAGCCCGTATGCCGGGGTCTTTCTCCTCCTTGTAAGCCTCCGCATTGAAAACGACGTGGTGGGTCTTGTCACCCAAGTCCACGGATCCGTCCTCCCTGCACTTCCGCTCGAACGTATAGGCAGGGAGCCCCTTGTCGAACGGGTCATCAAGGCAGATAAAGATTATATAGCTCTCCTTCAGCTCCGAATAGGCCGCTCCCTTCAGGAGGCTGTCAGCGTCTATCATCGCCTGGTAATACCGCGTCCGCTTCCCGATGCTCTCAATCTTGTAGGTCTGGCACTCTACGTCGAAGACTTTGTCGCTCCCTGCGACATAGACATCAAGGCGAACGCCCTTCTTGGAATAGAAGGGGCTTATTGACTTCTGAAGCTCCGGATACTCGATATGGTCTATCTTGATCTGCAAGAGCAGTTCCAGAACGCCCTTGCAGATATCAGGCTCCCGCATGACGGCTCCGAACATGAAGTCGTCACTAAAAACGAGCTGGTTGACCGGCTTGAACTCGTATGTCCTGCTCTCATCCATGCCTACAGGATAGCACGGATGGACCAAAAAGTCCACTGAAAGCGGGCGGGCAGGACGCGAAGCGCCCTGCTCATCCGCTTTCAATAGAACACGAACATATCCTTCTCCGTGTTGTGGCTGCTGTACCCGGGGCACTTGGAACCCAGAAAGCCGAACCGGGACAGCAGGAGAG
>JAFSSU010000149.1 GCA_017450845.1 Treponema sp. | reverse complement strand
ATACTTTCAACAGCCCCTCCTTTTTCCGTCACAGGGAATCCCAGAAAAATCACAGCAAATCCAGCAGACTCCCCCTTCAGTGCATTTTGTGAACAAACGCACTGGATTTTGTGAGCAAACGCACTGGATTTTGTGAGCAAACGCACTGGATTTTGTGAGCAAACGCACTGGATTTTGAAAACAAAAAAGGCGGCCCCATTCGGAGCCGCCTGTCAGTCACTCTATTGGCTGTTATTATAGAAGAAAGTTAGTTAATATCGACCGTCGCCTCGTAGGAGGTTTCAAGCTGACCGCCAGAACCGATGGAAAGCTTGAGCATGACCGCGGACTTAACCGGGTTGTGCTTGTCATCGAAGGTCAAGTGGCCGGTCACGTAGTCACCGTTGGTCTTGTCGAGAGCGTCGCGGACGGCGGGGGCATCGGCAGAGCCAGCCTTCTCAATAGCGTCGCGGAGCAGGTACATGCTGTCATAGCCAAGGGCTGCGAAGGCATTGGGATTCTCGCCATACTTGGACTTGAACGAGGAGACGAAGGACTTGACCTTCTGGCTGTCGCTGTCGGTCGCATAGTGGTTGGAATAGTAACCGGGAAGCATCTCCTCCCCAGCATTGCCGGTCAGTCCGTCCCATCCGTCGGCACCAACGATCGGAACGGTCACACCCTGCGCACGGAGCTGCTTGGCAATGAGGGCGACAGTGCCATAATAGTCAGGCAGGTAGACAATGTCAGGGTTGGACTGCTTTATCTTGGTAATCTGAGCATTGAAGTCCTTGTCGCCGGTGCTGTAGGACTCTTTGGCAACAACCTTGCCTCCGTTGGCCGTGTACTCATTGACAAAGTTCTCGGTCAGCCCCACGGAATAATCGTTGCCCACGTCGTAAAGGATTGCGGCAGTCTGGGCCGAGAGGTTCTTGGCAGCGAATTTGCCGCAGACACGCCCCTGGAAGGGATCCGTATAGCAGGCGCGGTAGATATAGTTGCCCGCGTTGGTTACCTCGACAGCGGTCGCTGCAGGGGCAATCTGCACGACCTTGTTTGCCTGGGACAGGCTCGTTATGGAAATGGTCGCACCAGAAGTCAGGGAGCCGATAATCAGGCGGACACCATCCTTGGTGGTCAGCTTCTTGTAGGCGTTGACGGACTTGGCCCCGTCACCCTCATCATCCTCGCAGATGTACTCGATGTTCTTGCCAAGGACTCCGCCGGCCTTGTTGATTTCCTCAACGGCCAGGTCCACGCCTTTCTTGCACTCAAGCCCATATGCAGTATAGCTTCCGGAAAGAGGGGCTATACCTCCGACCTTAATCGTATCAGATGTCTTAGAACCGCAGGAACAGAGAAGCAATGCTGCGGAAGAAAGCAAAGCCACCACACAGATAAGATTTTTTTTCATGTTCGTTTCCTCCAAACGCTTTTATCGCTTTTATTATAAAGATTATCAAAATGAAGTAAATACAGTTTCTGTTGTTTTTACAAAAAAAATGCCGCCCCAACAACTGGGACGGCTTGAAACAAGGCATTCTGCCTTTGCCAGCTTACTCTGCGGCAGCGGGGGCAGCATCAGCTGCGGGTGCTGCGACAGCGGCGGCTTTCTTGGCAGCCTTCTCGGCCTTCTTAGCCTCGTTCTTCAGGTGGGCGCTACAAACCTTGCAGACCTTAACCTTCTTTCCGTCAACTTCCTTTTCGTAAAGAAGCTTAACCTGGGTCTTGCCACAAATGGGGCAGGTTCCCCTTCCGTGGTTGGGCTCTTTGCGGACACCAGTTCCGCGATGTGTTTTAGACATAACTTACTCCTTTCCTCCGGCAGCGGCCTTCTTCTCGCTCTTGGATTCCTTCTCCTCAGGGAGCTGGTAGTCAACAAGCTCAAGAATGACGATATCGGCAGCATCACCCTGGCGGAAGCCCAGCTTAAGAATGCGGGTATATCCACCCTTGCGCTCCTTACCGTCCTCAGTCGGCTTGGACATACGCGGGGCTATGTCATTGAAAAGCTTATAGAGAATCTTGTCGTCCGCGATAAACTTGGCGGCAATCCTCTGGTTGTGATAGTTGTTGACCTTCGCGCGCGTAATCAGCTTCTCGGCGGCCCTGCGGACCTCCTGAGCCTTCGCCTTTGTCGTGGTGATACGCTCATACCTCAAAAGCGAGGTCACCATATTGCGCAACATGGCACGCCTATGGGCGGCCTTACGCGAAAGCGGATTAAATCCATTCATGTGGTTCATTCGTTCTCGTCCTTATTTTTTCGGAGGTTGATATCCTTCAAGTGACTGTAATCAGTCATTCCCAGCGTCAGACCATGCTCCTCGAGCTTAGACTTGATTTCCTCAAGACTCTTCTTGCCAAAGTTGCGGGTCTTCGTTATATCATCTTCCGTCTTTCTTGTTAATTCACCGATAGTGTGAATGTTAGCGTTCTTGAGACAGTTTGAGCTACGGACAGAAAGCTCCAGCTCCTCGACCGGGGTGTTCAAGAGGCTCTTTATGCTCTCATCGCCCTCATCAAGGTCATCCGCACCAGCATACTCGCTCTCATTGAAGTTCACGAATACGGCGAAATACTCCTTCGCTATCTTCGCTGCTTCTCCAAGCGCATCCTCCGGTTTGATGCTTCCGTCAGTATGAATCTCAAGAATCAGTTTGTCGTAGTCGTTCCGCTGACCTACACGGCAAGGCTCAATAGAATATTTCACCTTGGGTACAGGCGTAAATATGCAGTCCATCGCTATTGAACCGACAACATCGATGTAACGCTGATTTACTTCGGCAGATACATACCCTCTTCCGAGGTCAACCTGAATCTCCACATCAAGCTTGGCACCCTCCATCATCGTGAAGACAACCAAATCCTTTGTGAATACCTCAAGCTGATCTTTCTTTTCAAAATCCTCGCTCTTTACAGTCCCGGGGCCTTTGAATTCATAGACGAATGTATCCTGCTCGACATCCTTCGGCAAACGCAAACGAATCTGTTTCAAGCTATTTATTACTTCCAGCGTATCCTCAGAAACATTCGGTATTTTCTCAAATTCACTGGAAATAACATGAGGAACATTATCCCCATCATAGGAGGTTATCCGAATGCAAGAAATCGCATACCCCTGAATTGAGGACAGGAGGATACGGCGAAGCGTGTTGCCCACCGTAGTCCCGAATCCCGGCTCAAACGGATACGCCGTGAATTTCCCGTAATTCGGATTAGTCTCCAAATGCTCGAATGTGATAGTTTTCGGTTTCTTAAAACCCTCGAGCAGATTTTTGCGAGCCATCAGAACTCCTTATCATTTAGAATTGAGCTCACACACGAGCCGTTCCTTTTCGTCGGCAAGATCCGCCGGTCCAACGGCAGACCTGTACACCTTGATCCCTTACAAAGACCTTCCTACATGCGGCGGGTCTTGCGGGGGCGGCAACCATTGTGCGGAATGGGGGTGACATCCGAAATGGACTTCACCTTCAGCCCGAGGTTACCCAAACAACGAATGGCGTTCTCGCGTCCGATTCCCGGTCCCTTCACAAAGACATGCACCTCACGGATTCCGTAGCTGGCTGCCTTCTGGACGGCAGACTCACAGACAGTCTGCGCGGCGAAAGGAGTAGACTTCTTTGCGCCCCTGAAGCCCAAGCCACCGGAAGATGCCCAAGAAATTGCATTTCCACGCAAATCCGTGATGGTCACGATGGTATTGTTGAAGCTCGCCTGAATGTATACGTTGCCTTCGTAAACACTCTTCTTCTCTTTTCTCTTCTTTACAGTTGCCATAGAATTTACTTACCCCCGCCTTATGCTTTCTTCTTGTTCGCAACGGTCTTCTTCTTACCCTTGCGAGTGCGTGAGTTAGTGCGGGTGCGCTGGCCACGCACGGGCAGTCCCTTCTTATGGCGAAGTCCACGGTAGCTTCCGATGTCGATGAGACGCTTGATGTTCAAGCCAATCTCAGAGCGGAGGCGACCCTCCGTCTTGTAATTGTCATCGATTGCCTTGCGCAAGGAAGACAGCTCATCCTCTGACAAATCGTTAATCATCCTGTTGGGATCAATTTTCGTAATCTCGCACAGATGGTTAGCGGCAGAACGTCCGATACCATAGATATAGGTCAACGCGATGTTGACGTGCTTGTTTGGGAGGTCAACTCCCGAAATACGAGCCATCAGTTACTCCTCAACCCTGTCGCTGCTTATGCTTGGGATTTGAACAGATGATGCGGATTACTCCGTTCCGTCTGATTACCTTGCACTTGTCGCAAATGGGCTTTACGCTGGTTCTAACTTTCATAAAAGTCCCCCTGAATAATATATGATACAATACATACCGAATCATGGCAGTCCGAAGCGGGAGTGACCCGCCATGGACTACAACCCAGCATGACACATCCACCTTTAAGGGTGTGGAATTATATCATAATTATTTCAATTTAATCTAGCCCCTAACCCTAGAATTCTGTCGAATTCTACAGGCTTTTGGGCCGAATTCCCTTCCTCGTGAAGCCATCATGGTGATGCATCTTGAGGAGAGCCTCAACCTGGGACATCGTATCCAAATCCACCCCCACGAGAATAAGGAGTGAAGTTCCTCCCATCAGCATGGCTATGGATGACGGGAATTTGAAAATCAGCTGGATTATCGTCGGAAGGACGGCAATCACGGCCAGATACAATGAACCGGGCAAAATCAGACGGTTCAGCACCCTCTGAAGATATTCCTCAGTCTTGTCGGTCCTGATTCCGGGAATGGAACCGCCGTTCTCACGGATGTTCTTCGCGATTTCAGTGGGGTTCAGGGTTACCTGAGTGTAGAAGTATGCGAAGAATATAATCAGCAAGACCTGGATTACGTTGTACCACACGCCTAGCGGGTTCAAGGCCGCCGACAGCTTCATCAGCCAAGTTGCCCTGTTGGAGAAGCTGTTCGCTATCTGGAGCGGGAAGGTCAGGAACGCGGACGCGAAGATTATCGGGATAACTCCCGACGGGTTAATCTTGAACGGTATGTAGGTGCTCTGACCTCCATACATCTTACGCCCGACGACGCGCTTAGCGTAGTGGACCGCAATCTTCCGCTCGCCAGACTGCTCATAGACGACAAGACCGATGATAACGACATACATCAAGAGCGCAACGATAACGAACACGATGTTGATGTCGCCGTTGGAGACGGACTTGCCAAGCTCGTACACCGCATTGGGAATGCGAGCCACGATGCCGGCGAAAATCAGCATGGAGATGCCGTTCCCGATTCCGTGCGCAGTAATCTGGTCTCCCAGCCACACGGTAATCATGGAACCAGTCGTGACCGTCAGGACGGCAAGCACATCAAAGTACAACTTGCTGTCAAAGACAATCGCGCCCGGAACCTGCTGGTTGATGGCATCCGCATACACAGTCAGCGCGTAAGACTGGATGAGGCAGACGAAAATCGTCCCGACCCTCGTCCACCAAGCAACACGCTGTTGTCCGCCTTCCTCCTGAGCCAACCTTTTAAGCGAAGGGAAGATAACCAGCGCGAGCTGCATGATAATCTGCGTGGAGATGTAGGGCATGACCCCCAACATGAACACAGAGAACCGCTCGAACGCGCCACCCGCAAAAAAGTCCATATAGCTGGCAAACGCGCTCTCCGCACCGCTTGCAAGGCTGTTGAAGTACTGCAGGAGCAGGGAAGCGTCAATTCCCGGTATGGTCAGGACGCTTCCGAGACGGAATATTGCAAGGATGAGCAAGGTAAAGAGCATGCGGTCTCGCAGCTCCTTGACCTTGAACATATTAGCCACAGGATTGTTTGCCATTTAAAACTCCAACCCTACTTGTCAGCCTTCTCTTCGGCGGGAGCAGCGACAGTTACGCTGCCACCAGCCTTCTCAATCTTCTCCTTGGCGGAGGCTGAAACCTTGTCAACGTTGACAGTGAGCTTCTTTGTCAAATCCCCGTCTCCAAGAATCTTGAGGAGAGCTGAGGTCTTCTTGAGAAGTCCCTTCTTGACAAGGCTCTCCCTGTCAACGGTCTCCCCGTCAGAATACCTGGCTTCCAGGTCGCGGAGATTGAACACCTCATAGACCTTCTTGAAAGGATAGTTTGAGAATCCCCTCTGTGCAATCCGGCGGTAGAGCGGCATCTGGCCACCCTCGAAGCCGACATAGGTCTTTCCGCCTGAGCGGGACTGCTGACCCTTGTTTCCCCTTCCGGCGGTCGTTCCACGACCTGAGGAAGAGCCACGTCCCACGATGCGCTTCTTCTTGTTCGCGCCAGCCGGAGCATGCAATTCAAAATCAGCCATTAGTCTATCTCCTCAACCTTTACCAAATGAGAAACCGACTTCACCATGCCACGGATGGCGGGATTGTCGTCCAACTCGTTGGAAGAACTAATCTTCCTAAGCCCGAGGCTGCGGACCGTGGCCTTTTTCTCAGCCTTCTGCCCAATCACGCTCCTGACGAGCGTGACACGTAATTTCTTCGCCATAATCAGCCCCACATATCGTTAAGTGATTTTCCGCGGCTATTTGAGACCTTGCCAGCATCCATCATCTTGGACACGGCATCGAAGGTCGCGCGGATAACGTTCACAGACGTCCTGGAACCCTGGGCCTTGGAAATAACATCCGTAATCCCAGCAGCATCCATGACGGCACGGACAGCACCACCAGCCTTGACTCCGGTACCGGGGCAGGCGGGCTTCAACAGGACTTCCGAGCTGTTGAACTTGCCGATAACCTCATGGGGAATAGTCCCGTTCTTCATAGGAACCGTGATGAGGTTCGCCCTTGCTTTCTCGATGCTCTTACGGATAGCCTCAGAAACATCGTTGGCCTTTCCGTAGCCGAAGCCAATCTTGCCCTTCTGATCCCCGACGACCGTCAGAGCGGAGAAAGCCATCTTGCGGCCACCCTTCTTGGTCACGGAGGTGCGGTTCAGCTTGACCAGCTTCTCCACAAAATCATCGGCGGGCTTTCTTTCCCTGTCTTTATCCCTGTTATTCTGGCGTTCCATAGCCTCTCCTAGAATTCAATCCCGGCCTTGCGGGTACCATCAGCTAGAGCCTTTACGACACCGTGGTAAAGATAACCGTTGCGGTCGAACACAATCTTAGTGATGTTCTTATCCTTAAGACGTGCTCCGAAAGCCTCTCCCAGTTTTGACGCGCTCGCGACATTCGCCTTGAGGTCTATGAAATCCTTCTCAAGCGTCGAAATGGCGGCAAGGGTCTTTCCCTCGTCATCATTTATGACCTGCGCATACAGGTTGCGCCCGCTCCTGAAGACAGTCATGCGGGGACGCTCGGCAGTTCCATAAATGGACTTGCGGATATGAATCTTCCTGTGCAGCCTTCTGCGCTGCTTATCACTCAGCTTCTTAAACATACCACTACCCCTTATTTCACGCCGGTCTTACCGACTTTGCGCCTGATGACTTCGTTGTCATAGCGGATACCCTTCCCCTTATAGGGCTCGGGCTTGCGCAACTTACGAATCTGGGCACAGTACTCACCGACCTGCTGCTTATCGATTCCAGCAACAGTAATCTTTCCTTCCTTATCAACAGTAACCGTCAGCCCCTCAGGAATGACAGCGATGAACTCCGTCGAATATCCAAGGTTCATCACAAGGTTCTTGCCCTGCACCTCAGAGCGGTAACCGACGCCGGTGACGACGAGGGTCTTGCTGAAGCCCTGGGTAACGCCAATCACCATGTTGTGGATGAGGCTGCGGTACAAGCCGTGGGCGGCATTCGCGTTCTGAGAGCTGTCGGAAGGGGTGAGAACGATGTTGCCATCTTTGACCTCAACCTTCACGAGCTTACCAAAGTCCTGCTTCAGCTCGCCCTTCGGCCCCTTCACGCTTATGACCTGACCGGCTACATTAACCGTAACTCCCTGCGGAAGCGCAATAGGAAGTTTTCCAATCTTAGACATAAAACAATCTCCTATCAGGCACTACCAAACTTTGCAAATCAACTCGCCGCCGACCATCTTCTCAGAGGCCTTCTTGCCAGTCGTCACGCCGCTAGAAGTAGAAACAATCAATGTACCGTAGCCATTATAGACACGGGGCATTTCCCTATAACCCGAGTAAACCCGGCGTCCAGGGGTAGAAATCTTGCTCATCCCATGGATTACGGACTCGTTGGAATCATCATATTTCAAGAAAATGCGGATGACATTGTGACCATCGTCGTCCTGAACCTTCTTGAAGTTTTTGATATACCCCTCGTTCTTCAGGATTTTTACAATCTCAAGCTTCATCTTGGAAGTGGGGACATCCACCTTCTCATGACGAACCTTCGCCGCATTCTGGATTTTTGCGAGCATATCTGCTACTGGATCTGAAGCTGCCATCTCTTATACTCCTGCCAAGCTACCAAGACGACTTAGTGACGCCGGGTAAAAGGCCTTCGCTAGCCAATTTGCGGAAGCAAATACGACACATCTTATACTTGCGCAAATATCCATGGGGACGACCGCAAATCTTGCACCTGTTATACTTACGGGTACGATACTTCGGCGTTTTCTCTGACTTAAGAATCAATGATTTCTTTGCCATAACCTATTCCTTATTTCCTGAATGGCATACCGAACTTCGTAAGCAGAGCACGCGCTTCATTGTCCGTAGGGGCACTAGTAACGATACTTATATTCATACCAGAAATCTTAACGATCTTATCGAAATCAATCTCCGGGAAGATAATCTGCTCAGTAATGCCAAGAGAGAAGTTTCCGTGTCCGTCAAAGCCGGTTGACTTGATTCCGCGGAAATCCTTAACGCGGGGAAGAGCCACGTTGATGAGACGGTCGAGGAACTCATACATGATGTTCCCGCGCAGAGTCACCATCGCGCCAATCTCGTTTCCTTCACGAAGCTTGAAGTTTGCAATACTTTTCCTTGCTCTTGTCTTAACAGCTTTCTGTCCGGTAATCTGAGTAAGATCTGTTACTGCAGCATCAAGAAGTTTCTTATTCGTGAGAGCCTCGCCCACACCCATGTTGACGACGACCTTCTTTATAGCAGGTATCTGCATCGTGGATGTGTATCCCAGCTCCTTGAAGAGCTCGGGGGCAATCTTTTCCTTATAGACTTTCTTAAGCCGTGGTACGTAATTTTCCATTACAGTGCTTCTCCACACTTACGGCAGACGCGAATCTTCTTGTCGCCGTCAATTTTATAGCCAGCCCTGACAGGGCGGCCGCATTTCTTGCAGACCAACATCACATTAGAGATGTCGATGGGAGCCTCAACCTCGGCGATTCCGCCGGCATCCTGCTGACTCCTGCGCTTGATTGCCTTCTTGACCAGGTTCGCTCCGCTGACGATGACCTTCGCCGTGTTCTCTTTCTTGATTACACGAACGATGGTCCCGCGCTTGCCCTTGTCCTTTCCGGCAATAATCTCAACATTGTCGTCCTTATGAATCTTATATTTCACTGCCATGACGAATCTCCTTAAAGAACCTCAGGAGCAAGCGATACGATCTTCATATAGTCCATATCACGGAGCTCACGGGCGACCGGGCCAAAAATACGCTTTCCTTTCGGGTTCTTGTCAGCATCGACAAGGACACAGGCGTTGTCATCGAAGCGGATGTAAGTTCCATCCGCACGGCGGTATTCCTTCGCCACACGAACGATGACGGCCTTCTGGACCGTACCAGCCTTAATCGTAGATGTCGGAATCGCTTCCTTGACAGCTACCACAACAATGTCACCGATGCCGGCATAGCGGCGGTGGGTACCGCCGAGTACCTTAATAACCTGTACCATCTTGGCTCCGGAGTTATCGGCAACGACCAGATTTGACTGCATCTGAAGCATATACTTTCCCTCGCCTTATTTGGCACGCTCGATAATCTTATCGAGGTACCAGTGCTTGTCCTTGCTTATGGGCGCGCACTCAACGATGCGAACCGTGTCTCCCTGATGGGCCTCATTCTTCTCATCATGGGCCTTGCACTTCTTGGTGCGGGAAACATACTTCTTGTAAAGGCTGTCCATCTTCTTGGTAGCGATGGAGACGACGATGGTCTTGTCCATCTTGTCGCTCGTCACGATACCGACGAAAGACTTCTTGTTGCCTTTTGCCTTCTGAACATTCTGACTTTCCACAGTTCAGCTCCTAGTTAGCGGCGGCCGCCGAGCGGACCGCTTCAACAGCCTTCGCCCTCAGTTCCTCGAGGTCGTGCTGATGTATAAAAGTGTTAAGACGGGCAATCTCATGCCTCATCTGCCTTTTCTGCATCGGGTTGTCCACATGACCAACGACCATCTGGAAACGAAGGTCCATGTACTCCTTCTTCAGCTCATCCCGCTTAGTCACCATCTCGGCGTAGGAGAGCTTCTTGTCCTCTGATTTCTTATACTTCTTTGAACCAGCCATCTCCTACTCCTTACTCGACCGTCGGGCGGAAAACAACCTTGGTCTTAATGGGAAGCTTGCTGGCGGCAAGGCCCATAGCCTTCTCCGCAAGCTTCAAATCGACACCGCCAATCTCAAACAGGACATTGCCCGGCCTGACGACGGCAGCCCAGAACTCCGGAGAGCCCTTTCCCTTTCCCATTCGGGTATCAGCAGGCTTCTTAGAAACCGGCTTGTCAGGGAAAACACGGGTCCACATCTTCCCCTGCCTGTTGATGCAGCGGTTGATGGCGACACGAGCGGCCTCGATATGACGTGCCTGAAGCCACACCGGCTCCAAGGCAACAAGCGCTATCTCACCAAAGTCCACATGATTTCCACGGCTGGCATTACCATGAGCCCTGCCGCGCTGAACCTTGCGGTGCGCAACTCTCTTCGGACTAAGCATTTTCTACGTTTCCTCCCTCGCTCCGGTCGGATCTGTCAGACCTCGGGGCGCGAGCACCCTTACGGTCGGAAGAGCGGTCGCGGCGAGACCTCTTGGACGTATCGTCGCTCTCCTCAATCCTCTCACGGCCATAGTTCATTCCGTTATACACCCAGACCTTCACGCCAATCTTGCCGTAAGTGGTAAGGGCCTCATAAAAACCATAGTCAATATCCGCACGAAGCGTATGAAGAGGAACGCGCCCCTCCTTGTGCTCCTCGGAGCGGGTCATATCCGCACCGCCGAGACGGCCAGAGATGCGGACCTTTATGCCCTGTGCACCGCCCTTTATGGCATTCGCCGTGGACTGCTTCAAGGCCTTGCGGAAAGAACCGCGGCCAGAAAGCTGGCGGGCAATGTTCTGAGCGATAAGGGAAGCGTTGACCTCAGCCCTCTTGACTTCCTTAATCTTGATGTTGACCTTCTTTGACAGCTGGCTCTGGATGTCGGCGCTGATCTTCTCAATCGTCGCACCCTTGACACCGATTATCACACCCGGGCGAGCCGTGTGGATGACAATCGTGACGCGCTGAGGATGACGGACAATCTCAACCTCCGCAATGTCGGCATTCTTGCACTCGGGAAGAGAATCGACCAGCTTCCTGATCTTCAAATCCTCGAGAACGAGATCCGCATACTCGCGCTTGTCAGCATACCAGCGTGACTGCCATGTCTTGTTGATACCAAGACGTAAACCTATAGGACTAACTTTCTGACCCATCTTACTTTACCGCCTTTTCGTCTACTACAACAGTGATATGGCACATACGGCGAAGAAGCTGATCAGCACGTCCGCGTCCGCGGAACCACACCCTCTTGAGCCTCGGGCCTTCGTCTATGCGGATTTCTTTCACATAGAGCATATCCTCGTCAAGCTGCTTGTTCTTATACAAGGCATTCGCCATCGCAGACTTCAAGGTCTTGCTTATGAGGCCCGCTCCCTTCTGGGGCATGACCTCGAGCATAGCGACAGCCTCAGTGCAAGAACGCCTCTTGATGACGTTCGCAACCGGACGAACCTTCGTAGGTGACGCAATAAGGAACTTGGACTTTGCGACATAACCGGTCTTCACCGGCAAATCTTCTCTTTTCGGCCTCTGATTCTTGGGGAAGGCCTTTGTAGATCCTGCCATCTTATTCCACCTTGCCATTATTTAGAAGCAGTCTTATCACTGCCGCCATGTCCCTTGAACGTACGGGTCGCGGCGAACTCACCGAGCTTGTGCCCGACCAAGTTCTCCGTAATGTACACCGGAATCCATGACTTTCCGTTGTGGACTGAAATGGTATTTCCGACCATCTCAGGTATTATTGTAGAGCAGCGAGAATAAGTCTTGATAATCTTCTTCTCAGAAGAAGCGGACTTGTTCATCTCTGCGACTTTCTTAAAGAGCGACTTCTCTACGAAAGGCCCCTTCTTAACAGATCTTGACACTTTGAACTCCTATCCTACTTGGACCGGCGGCTGATGATGAAGCGGCTTGAAGTCTTCCGCTTGTTGCGCGTCTTGTAACCACGGCAAGGCTGCCCCCAAGGAGTAACGGGATGATGTCCCTTTCCTGCTCCTTCTCCACCACCAAGCGGGTGATCGACAGGGTTCATAGCCATACCACGGACGGTGGGGCGAATACCACGCCACCTGCTGCGGCCAGCCTTTCCAAGTTTGGTGTTCATACGGTCTTCGTTTCCGACGACCCCAATCGTCGCATAACACTTCGCGTTGACCCTGCGGAGCTCGCCTGAAGGGAGGCGGATGGCAACGTAGTCACCCTCTTTCGCAGAAATCAAAGCGCTCGCACCAGCTGAGCGGACAAGCTGTCCACCACGTCCCAACGTCAGCTCAATGTTGTGAACGGTGAATCCAACCGGAATAGCAGAGAGCGGAAGAGCGTTTCCGACAGTCGGAGCCGCATTCTCGCCGGACATAACCTTCTGACCGATCGTCAATCCCTTGGGAGCTATGATGTAGCGCTTCTCGCCGTCAGCATAGCAAATCAAGGCAATGTTCGCACTCCTGAACGGATCATACTCAATCGTCTTGACAGTTCCAGGAATTCCGTGCTTGGTGCGCCTGAAATCTATATCCCTATACTTCCTCTTGTGACCACCGCCCTTATGGCGCACAGAAATCCTTCCACCAGCACCACGACCACCATGGCGAGACATACCATGCGTCAGGCTTTTCTCGGGTTTATCGGCCGTCACTTCCTCGCGGACCAAGTCAACCCTTGTCCGCGTGCCTTTTGAATAAGGCTTAAATACCTTAAGAGCCATAAAGTTCCCCTTATCTACCGTTCAAAGGCTCAAGCGCCCTCGAACACCTTTATTGTTTCACCAGGAGCAAGCTTGACGATAGCCTTCTTCCAGGCCGCAGTCTTTCCAAGCTTTCCACGGACACGCTTCTCCTTCCCACGGACATTCATGACGTTGCAGGAAAGAACCTTCACATTGAACAGGCGGCGCACCGCCTCCTTTATCTGAATCTTGTCAGCCGACGGAAGGACCTTGAAAGTATACTTGTTCTGCTCGCGCAGTTTGTTCGCCTTCTCGGTCAGCACAGGCTCAATAAGAATATCCTCGTAGTTCATTACTCAGCCTCCAGCCCCGCATAGAATTCAGAAAGGTTCTTCGCAGCACCCTCAAGCATGATTATCTTCCTCGCGTAGAAAAGATCATGCGCGCAAAGACGATTGTAGGTAAGGAAGTGAAGGGTCGGAATATTGCGTCCTGCCCTTTTAATCATCTTGTCATCATCCTTCAGAAGAAGAACGGTGCGGGTATCCTTAGCGAAATTGTTGAGAATCTTCACAAGATCCTTCGTTTTTCCGCTCTCAACCGTAAAATCCTCGATGACCGTCAGCCTGTCGCTCTGAGCCTGAAGACTGAGGATAGACTTCATAGCAAGCCTCTTCTCTTTCTTCGGAATCGCATAGCTGTAATCACGCGGCTTCGGTCCGAAAATCGTTCCTCCACCGACCATAATCGGAGACTTCTTGTCTCCGCGGCGGGCATTTCCTGTTCCCTTCTGCTTGTAGGGCTTCGCATTGCTGCCGTGAACCTCAGCACGTGTCTTCGTACAGGCGGTTCCGACCCTTCTGTTCGCCAACTCGTTCGTGATGGCATAGTAAATGACGTCCTCATTCACCGGAAGATTAAAAATCTTGTCATCAAGATTGATAGTCCTCAATTCCTTGCCATCGACTGAATAGACCTTCTTTTCCATAGTATACTATTCCTCGACCTTACTTCTTAACAGCAGCCTTAACTATAAGGGTCCCGTTCTTGATTCCAGGAACAGCACCGCGCACCATCAAAACAGAAAGCTCAGGGTCAACCTTGACGACTTTCAGATTCTGCACCGTGACGCGCTCGCCTCCCATGCGCCCTGCCATCTTGCAGTTTTTCAGCGTATGTCCGGGCGTCGTGCAGCATCCGGTTCCACCAGCCTCGCGGTGGAATTTGGAACCGTGAGACTTGCGGCCTCCGTGGAAGCCCCACCTTTTCATTACGCCCTGGAAGCCCTTTCCCTTGGAGGTCGCGGTAACATCGATAAACGAAACGTCGTTGAACAGCTCGACACCGAGCTTGTCGCCAACCTTGACCTCGCTGCCAAAATCACGGAACTCCTTGAGCTTGCTCTTGGGAGTCACACCCTCGGGGAACTGGTTCGCAATGCGATGATGCTTTTCGTCCTTAGCGAGAACGCCTTTCTTCATCTCGCCAACACCAAGAAGGACAGCATCATAGCCGAACTTTTCCTGCGTCTTCGTAGCAATGACCGTGTTAGGATCGACGTGGATCACGGTAACAGGCGTCAGGTTGCCGCTTTCGTCAAACACCTGCGTCATTCCTACTTTCTTTGCAATCAGACCTTTCATCTGAACACTCCTAATCAGCCGTCATCCCAGATCCAAGGGACCGTACTGCTTTTATTTCAGCAGAAAAGCTAAGCTTTACTGCTTGATTTCTACATCAACACCAGCGGGAAGCTCCAGCTTCATCAGTGAATCCATAACGTCCGCACTTGGATTATAGATGTCGATAAGGCGCTTGTGCGTCCTCATCTCAAACTGTTCGCGCGACTTCTTGTTTACAAAGGGTGAGCGAAGAACGGTCACCTTGTTGATGCGCGTCGGAAGCGGAATCGGTCCCGAGACCGTCGCACCAGCATTCTTAACCTGCTGCACGATGTCCTTTGCACTCTGATCGATAAGGGCCACATCAAAAGCACGAAGCCTTACACGAATCTTGCCGTTTGCCATCATTAACTCCTGAAAGGATGTCCGTCAGCAAGCACCGACGGACATCCTCAATATCAAATTACCAGTAAAAAAAACCGGACTACTCGATAACCTTGGTAACCTGACCAGAGGCAATCGTGTGTCCACCCTCGCGGATAGCGAGCTTCAAGCCCTGATCCATAGCAATCGGGTGAATCAGCGTACCGATAATCTTCACGTTGTCGCCGGGCTTAACCATGTCAACGCCAGCCTCAAGCTCGACAGTTCCGGTGATATCCGTCGTGCGGAAGTAGAACTGGGGGCGATATCCGGTGAAGAAGGGGCTGTGGCGGCCACCCTCCTCCTTGGAGAGGACGTAAATCTGAGCCTCGAACTTCGTGTGGGGCTTGATGCTTCCCGGAGCGGCAAGAACCTGTCCACGGACAACGTCCTTCTTCTCAACACCGCGGAGAAGGATACCGGCATTGTCTCCGGCCATACCCTCGGAAAGGGTCTTGTTGAACATCTCGATACCAGTGACGGTAGAGTTCTGGGTGGGGCGGATTCCGACAATCTCGACGGGGTCGTTCAGCTTGACGACGCCGCACTCGATACGACCGGTAACGACCGTTCCACGTCCAGTAATCGTGAAGATGTCCTCAATCGGCATCAGGAAGGGCTTCTGATCGTCGCGGACGGGATCATCGAACCAAGTGTCCATCGTAGAAAGCAGATCCTCGATGCACTTCGTGTTGTCGGGGTTGTCGGACTCGTTCAGGGCCTTGAAAGCAGATCCCTTGACGATGGGGGTATCCTCAGAGAAGCCGTAACTCTTGACGGTGTCGCGGACTTCCTCCTCAACGAGGTCAACCAGCTCAGGATCATCAACGAGGTCAACCTTGTTCAGGAAGACGATAATCTTCGGAACGCCGACCTGACGGGCAAGAAGCAGGTGCTCCTTGGTCTGGGGCATAACTGAATCAGGGGCAGAGACAACCAGAATGGCTCCGTCCATCTGAGCGGCACCAGTAATCATGTTCTTAACATAGTCAGCATGTCCGGGGCAGTCGATGTGGGCATAGTGCCTCTTGTCTGACTGATACTCGAGGTGGCGGCTGTTAATCGTGATTCCGCGAGCCTTCTCCTCGGGGGCGTTGTCAATCTCATCATACTTCAACACCTTGTCGCCATACTTCTTCGCACAGTAGGCGGTGATGGCCGCGGACAGCGTAGTCTTACCATGGTCAACGTGACCGATGGTCCCAACGTTCATGTGAGGCTTGGTTCTCTTGAACTCTTCCTTTGCCATGATTTTCTCCTTGCCAGCAGGTTCCACCTGCGGCATATATAGGTTTCATGTGTTGCACTTTAAGCCAGAAAACAACACCGCAAAACCTAGCGGCGACGTTTTCGCAGACACACTTTGACCAAAAACATAAATGGCAGATACGGTGAGCAAAACAGGAGTGAGAAACGGACAAGCTTTTACCGCCCCATCTATTCGGGACAGCTGGCCGACACCACCTATCATTATCATGTATCTGACAACCGGTTTGGCATCCAAAGGCCCAGTCACAGGAAACATCGGATACCCTTATACCAAACTGTCAACGGCAATTTGCGAACATCCGAGCGCAACATCCTGAAAGCTCCTTAGGAATACCCGCAAAGAACTGACTTTACGGATGTTGCCGGGCAACAAAAAACTTGCCCGCCTGACATTACAAAGACCAACGCACTGCCCTGTGGCAATGCTAGACAGTGAGATATTTATATACTTTTTATAAATTTATTGCAAGTATGTAACGGCATTTTCTTCTAAAAAAATACAGAAAAGCGTAAAAAAAAAGCACCCGGCAACAAAACCGGGCACTTTCCTGCGGCAGAATCCTACCAGCGGTAATGGGCGAAAGCCTTGTTGGCCTCGGCCATCTTGTGCATATCCTCTTTCTTCTTGTATGCCGTGCCAGTGTTATTGTAGGCATCGAGCAACTCAGCGGAAAGAGTCTCCGCCATACCATGACCAGACCTGTTGCGGGCAGCGGCAATCATCCACCGCATCGCAAGAGCCTCGCGGCGGGCATCCCGAATCTCTACCGGGACCTGATAGGTCGCTCCACCAACACGGCGGCTCTTGACCTCAACAACGGGCTTCACGTTATCAAGGGCCTTCAGGAACACCTCAAGCGGCTCCTTGTCGGTCTTGCCTTTCAGCTTGTCAAGCGCATCATAGACGACATTGAGGCAGGTCTGCTTCTTGCCATCGAGCATCATGCGGGTGACGAACTTCGTGATGACCGGGCTGTTGTACTTGCCATCAGGCATAACAGGACGGTTGATTGATTTCTTATGTCTTCCCATAGTCTGACTCCCCTAAAATTATGCCTTGGGCTTCTTGGCACCGTACTTGGAACGAGCCCTCTTGCGGCCGTCAACGCCAAGGGTATCCTTTGTTCCACGGATAATATGGTAGCGGACACCAGGGAGATCCTTAACACGACCTCCACGAACAAGTACGACAGAGTGCTCCTGCAAGTTATGTCCGATTCCAGGGATGTATGCGGTTATCTCAATCCCATTGCTCAGGCGGACACGGGCAATCTTCCTCAGAGCCGAATTCGGCTTTTTCGGGGTCTGCGTCATTACACGCGTACAAACGCCACGCTTCTGCGGGCAGGACTCAAGCGCGGGAGCTTTGGTCCTGTTTGCCGCTGACTTGCGACCCTTGCGTATCAACTGATTTATTGTAGGCATTGGCCTTTTCTCCTATTTAATGCCGGCAGCACCCCGGCTAAAATAATAAGTTCTGCTATTGTACCGAATTCCCCCCGTTTCCGTCAAGGGAATTCGGGGGGAAAGCTTACAAATCAAACGGTTTTATGGAAGATCTCAGTCCTCATCGGAACTGGCCGCCATGCTCATCTCAAGCATCTCGCGGCGGCTCTCCTCCTCCTGACGCAACCTGTCCTCTTCCAGACGGCGCTGCTCAAGGATTTCGTTCATCTTGGCATCAAGATCCTCGCCATAGTTGTCGGACAACTTGATGTGTGAGTATTGCCTCATCCCCGTACCGGCGGGAATCATATGGCCTATAATCACGTTCTCCTTGAGTCCGCGCAGGTGGTCCACCGCCCCCTTGATAGCGGCGTTCGTAAGGACACGGGTCGTCTCCTGGAAAGAAGATGCAGAGATGAAGGAGTCGGTTCCGAGCGCGGCCTTGGAGATACCAAGGAACATCGGCTTCGCGATTGCCGGCTCACCTCCGTCCTTCGCGACCTTCTCGTTCTCGGTCCTGAACTCCCACTTGTCAACCTGATCACCGAAGATGAACTTGGTGTCCCCGACGGCGACTATCTCAACCTTCCTCAGCATCTGGCGTATTATGATACCGATGTGCTTATCGTTTATCTTAACGCCCTGGGTACGGTAGACGGACTGAATCTGATCCATCAGGAATTCCTGAAGCTTGTTCTCGCCCTCAACCTCAAGAACCTCGTGCGGATCAGCTACACCGTCGCAGAGCATCTCACCGGCCTTGACCTTGTCGCCCTCACGTACGAGAAGACGCTTGGTCATCGCAATCTGGTGGTCAATCTTCCTGCCGTAATCGCCCTCGATGCAGATAGTCCTTTTGCCCTTCACAATCTTACCGAACTTGACCTTTCCGGAAATCTTGGCCAGAACGGTCGGATCCTTTGGCTTACGGGCCTCGAACAGCTCGGAGACACGCGGAAGACCAAGAGTGATGTCGTTTGCCTTAGTCGCAGCTTTCTTGATTTCGGCAAGCCTCTCGCCTTCCTTCACTTCCTGACCGTTCGTGACAAGAAGACGGGCATCGGTCGGCATGTTATAGCTTCCCAGCTCGTTCCCCTCATCATCTACAATCCAGATACGGGGCTGCTTTGTATCCAAATGGCGGTCAATGATGTAATAGTTCGTGACACCAATTTCCTTATCCTCGACAGACTCAAGGGTCTCGCCTTCGATTATGTCCTCGAAGCGTATAATCCCCCTCTGCTCAGCGATAATAGGCTCGTTGTGCTGCTCGAACTTACCGATGGCAACTCCTTTGCTGACCACGCAGTCTGCCTTGACAAAGTCCTTGTATATCGTGGAGCCGTTCGCTATCTCCATCGGCTGCGGGTCACTGACAAGGTAGACTGTCCGGCCCTCATCCTTGATAAGGATGCGCCCCTTGGCAGACGGCCTCACATCCCCGGAGCCGCGCTTTATAATCACGACATCCGGACGGACGAAGTCACCGTTCTTAACGACGAGCTCATCGCCATCTTCCACCGTATACTTATCGTATATCCTGACAACTTCCATGGAGCCGCGACGAGTAAAGAGCCAGTCACCCTCATTGCTGCCCTCGGCTTTATTGATGACGACGTATCCCGGATATTCGCCGCTCTCAAGCTCATCCGAACTGCTGTTTGGCCCTGACACGCTCTTGATGTAGACATCATGCTTGAACTTGATGTTGTCATCAACGGAAGAAGTCTCGGCCGCACCACCCGTATGGAAAGTCCGGAGCGTCAGCTGGGTACCCGGCTGGCCGATTGACTGAGCGGCGATCGTACCGACAGCCTCCCCGACCTCGACAATCTTGTTGCGGGCCAAATCCTTTCCGTAGCACTTGACACAGATGCCGTACTTGCTTTCGCAGGTGAGAACCGTGCGCAGCTTGACTTTCTCCACTCCGGCATCGTCAATCTTCTTGGCGAGTTCATCGTCAATATACTGGTTCACATCGCACAGAAGCTCGTGGGAAACAGGATCCAGGACACGCTCTATCGAATAGTGACCTGCGATGCGGCTGGCCAGCGACTCGACCACCGACTCCCCATCCTTAATGGCAGTATAGTCTATGCCGTTTATCGTTCCGCAGTCTTCCTCGTTGACCACGACATTCTGTGAGACATCGACCAAGCGGCGGGTCATGTATCCGGCATCCGCTGTCTTAAGGGCGGTATCGGAAAGTCCTTTGCGGGCACCGTTCGTAGAAATGAAGAACTCAATGACCGACAGACCTTCCTTAAAGTTTGACTCAATCGGGAGCTCGATGATTTCTCCGTTCGGCCTCTGCATCAGTCCGCGCATTGCCGCGAGCTGTGAAATCTGCTTCTTGGAGCCGCGGGCACCGGATGTAGCCATCATGTAAATCGTGTTGAAGCCGTCCTTGTCCTTGGCAAGTTTGTCCATCATTATCTTGGACAGCTCGGCATCAGCCTTGGACCAGACAGCAATCACACGCTCACGGCGGTCTTCTTGCGTAATGGCACCAGCCAAACGCTGCATCTCATACTTCTTGACTTCCTGTTTCGCTTTATCAACGATTCCCTTCTTCTCCTCAGGAACGAGGATGTCGTCCATAGAAAGCGTCGCGCCGAAGAAAGTCGCGTTCTTGTAGCCGCACTCCTTTATAGCATCAAGCATCCGTATCGTAAGCCATGCGCCACCCGTTTTTGAATGGTACACGTCCTCAATCATCGCCTTGAGCTTCTTGTCGTCCATCTGGTCGTTGTAGAACTCCACCTCTTCCGGCATGGCCTCGTTGAAGCGGAGGCGACCAGCCGAAGTCTTGAGGTACACCCTGCCGTTCTCCTCAACGACACCGGCATCCTTATGCACGATTTTGGAGACAGAATCCCTGTGGAGCTTTATCTCGGCCTGCCACTCGATTGAGCCGGTTGCGGCGGCAAGGCGGACCTCGTCGGCGGAGCTGAACAGCTTGCCCGTCCCCTTCGCGCCCGGCTTGATGCTGGTCATATAGTAGATTCCAAGGACCATGTCCTGGGAAGGATAGACGATCGTGTTGCCGTTCGCCGGGTCCAGCAGGTTGCGGGCAGACAGCATGAGCGTCCAGCATTCCATCTGCGCGGCCTGGGTCAGCGGCACGTGGATTGCCATCTGGTCGCCGTCGAAGTCCGCGTTGAACGCCTTACAGGCGAGCGGGTGAAGCTTGAGCGCCTTACCGGGAACCAGGACAGGTTCGAAAGCCTGGATTCCCAGACGGTGCAGGGTCGGGGCACGGTTGAGCATGACCGGATGCTCGCGGACGACCTCGTCAAGAATCGCGTAGACCTCAGGGGACTCCTGCTCGACAAGGGTCTTTGCCTTCTTTATGTTGAACACGACACCCTTATCACAGAGCTTTTTCTGAAGGAAAGGCTTGAACAGCTCCAAGGCCATCTTCTCGGGAAGGCCGCACTGCCAGAGCTTGAGCTCAGGGCCGCAGACAATAACGGAACGGCCGGAATAGTCAACGCGCTTTCCGAGCAGGTTCTGCCTGAAGCGTCCCTGCTTACCCTTGAGCATGTCGCTTATCGACTTGAGCGGGCGGTTGGAAGCCCCCTTGACGACTTTCTGATGCCTCTTGGTGTTGTCAAAGAGAGCGTCAACGGCCTCCTGCAGCATACGCTTCTCGTTCCTGACGATTACGTCCGGGGCGGACAGCTGAAGGAGCCTCTTGAGACGGTTGTTGCGGTTTATGACGCGGCGGTACAGATCGTTCAGGTCAGAGGTAGCGAAGCGGCCTCCGTCCAGCTGCACCATCGGACGCAAATCCGGCGGAATAACGGGGATAACGTCCAGAATCATCCAGCTGGCCTTGTTGCCGGACGCACGGAAGTCCTCGACAATGCTGATTCTCTTGAGAAGCCGCTTGTCGCTCTTGGTCCCCTTCTCCACCATCTTGGCACGGAGTTCCTCCGCAAGCTTATCCAAGTCCAGGTTGTCCAGCAGTGTTTTTATGGCCTCAGCCCCCTGCAGGGCCTGGAACGAGCCGTTGTAACGCTCCTGGGCGGAATTGTACTCATCGTCAGTCAGAAGCTGGTTCTTCTTCAGGTCCGTATCACCCGGATCTATGACGATGTACTTCTCATAGTAGAGCACGGAGCGCAGGTGCGCCATCTGCAAATCAAGAAGCAGGCCCATGCGGCTAGGCACGGCGTGGTAATACCAGATATGGCTGACCGGAGCTGCAAGCTCTATGTGCCCGGTCCTCTCGCGGCGGACCTTGAAATGAGTGACCTCAACACCGCAGCGGTCACAGACAATTCCCTTGTAGCGGATGCTCTTGAACTTTCCGCAGTAGCACTCCCACTCCTTGGTCGTTCCGAAGATGCGCTCGCAGAACAAGCCGTCCCTCTCGGGACGCAAGGTGCGGTAATTTATGGTTTCCGGCTTCTTGACCTCACCATAAGACCACGCCCTGATCGTGTCGGGCGAGGACAGCTTTATCTGAAGGCTGGCAAAATCCTGAATGTCACGCATTTTCGTTCTCCTTGTCGAAACCTGACCCTATCTTGTTGATGATATCCTGCTCACGCTCAGTCAGGGCAATACGGTGATTATTGTCATCGTAGATCGTGAAGTCCAGTGCAAGGCCGCGCAGTTCCTGCACAAGGACGTTAAAGGACTCGGGCACGCCGATATTCATGCTCGGCTCACCCTTGACCAATGATTCATAAGCCTTGGACCGGCCAATCATGTCGTCCGACTTTATCGTCATCATTTCCTGCAAGGTATTGGCGGCACCGTATGCCTCAAGCGCCCATACCTCCATTTCTCCCAGCCTCTGGCCTCCGAACTGGGCCTTTCCGCCGAGCGGCTGCTGGGTGACGAGAGAATAGGGACCCGTGGACCGGGCATGCATCTTGTCATCAACGAGGTGATGCAGTTTCATGAAGTATATGACGCCGACGAAAATCGGATTGACAAAGGGTTCTCCGGTGAGTCCGTCGCGGACAATCTGCTTGCAGTCCGTACCCATCGGGGCAAGTCCTTCCGCCTTGCACTTTTCAGCAGCCTTCGTAAGCTCTTCGGCAATCCTCTCCTGGGAAGGAGTCTGGAAGGCCGGAGAGTCGTACCACTTGCCAAGAATCATTCCGGCACGGCCAAGCTCGCTCTCCATTATCTGCCCGATATTCATACGGGACGGAACGCCGAGCGGGTTCAGGCAGACGTCAAGCGGGGTGCCGTCCTCCAGGTAAGGCATGTCCTCAACAGGGAGGATGCGGGCAACGACACCCTTGTTACCGTGGCGGCCGGCCATCTTGTCTCCGACGACGAGCTTCCTCTTGTCGGCAATGACAACCTTGACAACCTCGTCAACCCCGGGGTTGAGCTCATTGCCTTCCTTGCGGCTCAGGCGCTGGATGTCGATGACGACACCCTCGACTCCGTGCGGCAGGCGGAGCGACGAATCGCGTACCTCCTTGGCCTTCTCTCCGAATATCGCGTTGAGCAGCTTGAACTCAGGCGTCGTCTCGCTGTCATTCTTGGGAGTGACCTTGCCGACGAGGATGTCGCCGGAGCGCACCTTCGCTCCGACGCGGACGATTCCTTCAGAATCGAGGTTGTCCAAGGTCTTCTCCGCCGTGTTCGGGACATCACGGGTTATCTTCTCCGGGCCGAGCTTGGTCTCGCGGATTTCCGTCTGGAACTCGTGGATATGAACAGACGTGTACATATCCTCCTTGACGACCCTCTGGCTGATGAGAACGGCATCCTCGTAGTTGTAGCCATTCCACGGGACGAATCCGACGAGGATGTTGCGGCCAAGGGCAAGCTCCCCGTTGAAGGTTGCAGGACCGTCAGCTATGACCTGTCCGGCCTCGACATGCTCGCCAACCTGCACTATGGGGCGCTGGTGGTTCACCGTGTCTGAGTTCGTCTTCTGATATTTCAGCAGGACATACTCGTCGTCACGTATGGTCTTGTCTTCTTTAGACGCATCAGGGCGAATCTTAATCTTGTCGCTCTCCACCCAGATGACCTCACCGGCGCGCTTAGCCTTGATCAGGACACCTGAATCATATGCGGTCTTGCCTTCCATACCGGTTCCGACGTGCGGCGGCTCCGGGAAAAGAAGGGGTACTGCCTGACGCTGCATGTTGCAGCCCATGAGCGCGCGGTTCGCATCGTCATGCTCCAAGAAGGGAACGAGCGATGCGGAGACGGATATGACCTGACGGGGGGACACGTCCATATAGTCTATCTCGGATGCGCTACGGTAGCTGTAACCTCCCTGATGACGGCACGAAACCATCTCATCCGGGAACGACCAAGTACCGTCGCCTTCGTCCTTCATGCCCTCGGTAACCTGACCAATAGAGAAATGGTCCTCCTCCATAGCGGTCATGTATTTCACCTCATTCGTCGCTTTTCCGTTCACGACCTTGCGGTAGGGCTCCTCCAGGAAGCCGTACTCGTTGACCCTGGTAAAGATAGCGAGGGAGACTATAAGACCGATGTTCGGGCCTTCAGGAGTCTCAATCGGGCACATGCGGCCATAATGCGTGTAGTGTACGTCACGGACCTCGAAGCCAGCCCTGTCGCGGGAAAGACCTCCCGGTCCCAAAGCGTTCAGGCGGCGTTTATGCGTAAGCTCCGAAAGAGGGTTGCACTGATCCATGAACTGGGACAGCTGAGATGAGCCGAAGAACTCCTTGATGCTGGAAACAATAGGCTTTATGGAGATGAGATCCTGCGGCTTTATCGTATCCACTTCCTTCAGGTTCATGCGGTCCTTCGCTATTCTCTCCATGCGGGCAAAGGCCGTCTTGAACTGGACGGTCAGAAGCTCGCCGACAGAGCGGACACGGCGGTTTCCAAGATGATCGATGTCGTCGAGTATCTTGTCGCCGATGGAAACCTCTATCAGGTGCTTCATCGTCAGGATTATGTCGCGGGGAACGAGGACGGTCTCCGACTCTTCGGCGGGAGCCTGCTCGGGCGCGATGTCGGGGCCGTAGAACTCAAAGCGCTTTTTCAGCTTGTAGCGGCCAACCTTGCCCAAATCATAGCGGCGGCTTGAGAAGAACATGGAGTTGATTTCTTTATCCGCGGCCTCGACGGTCGTAGGCTCGCCGGGACGGAGCACCTCGTAGACCTTGACGATACAGTCTTCCTTGGAGGGCTCGTCTATGTCAGCGCGAATTCCATCCTTGCTGAAAAGGATTTCCTCTTTGTCGAAGCAGTTGACGATTATCTCGCTGTCAAGCGAAGGATTGGATTCCTCCTTCTTGTTCTTGTCCTTGCGGCCATTGAATTCAATCAGCCGGACTTTCTCAATGCGGTTTGCGGCGAGCTCATCCACATCATGGGACTGAAGCTTGTGACCGGCGCGGAAGATAACCTTGTCCTCACCGTCCTCGCCCTTGAAGGTGACGGGAGAAGCCAGCACGCGGTTCACCAGAAGCTCCCTGTCCTTGGCATCCTCTGCGACGGCGACTTCCTCGCTCTTGTAGAAGCAGTTTATGATTTTCTCGCGGGTAGAGAAGTCAAAGCCATCTTTCTCCGGGTCGCTTATGGCACGGAGGAAGACTGTTCCGAGAATCTTCTTCTTCCTGTCTATCTTTGCATAGATGAGGTCTTTCTTCTTGTCAATCTCGAACTCCAGCCATGATCCGCGGTAAGGAATGATACGGCTGGAATACACGTCCTTGTCGTGCTGGAAGATGACTCCGGGCGACCTGTGTATCTGGCTTACGACGACGCGCTCAGCACCGTTGACGATGAACGTCCCCCGGTCCGTCATCAGGGGCACGTCGCCCATATATATCTCTTTCTGCATGATGGTGCCGCTCTCTTCCAGACGGAGAGAGATGTTCGCCTTCAGCGGCACATTGTACGTTATTCCCTTTTTCTTGCACTCAATCTCGGAATTCTTGATGTTGTCGAATTCAAGGTTGTAGGACTCGAACTCGAGCGTCATGGTTCCTTCCTGGTTGGTGATCGGGAAGGTGGTGTTGAATACCTCCTGCAGGCCCTGATCAAGAAGCTTCTCGCCCTTCTCAAGCCTCTCCCTCTGAATGAAACTCTCGTATGAAGAAAGCTGAATGTCCACCAGATTCGGAAGGGGCATGAAATCCTTTATGTCCTTCCCGATATACTCCCTTTTGATTGTTTTGGTCTTCGCGTACATCAAATACCTCGCGGTTTGTCGGAACTGATGCCTAAGGAACCGCAGCAAGCAAAAACTTTGCTCTACACGAGATCAGAGGCTCTCACGGAAGTCCTTTCCGTATGGGAATTGATGACCGGTCCCATAAGCCGGGCACGTGCATTTCAAAAGACAGGACAAAGCCTCGGGGGAGAATCCCCCCGAGGGCTTGTCTCAAGAGTTAGCTTCTATATATGTTTCCGGAAGCAGTCTCGGCGGACAATTTACTTCTTGCTCGCCTTTCCACCGGCAGCCTCGATGTCGGCAATCATCTTGTCGGCATCAGCCTTGGAAACGCCTTCTTTCAGCGTCTTAGGCGCACCCTCGACGAGGGCCTTCGCCTCGCCAAGTCCCAGGCCGGTAATCGTGCGGACAACCTTGATAACACCAATCTTCTTGGCGGCATCGAAGGAGTCGAGGATAACGGTGAACTCCGTCTGCTCCTCGGCGGCGGGAGCGGCAGGACCGGCAGCAACGGCGACGGGAGCAGCGGCGGTAACACCGAACTTCTCCTCCATAGCCTTCACCAGGTCAGCAGCCTGCTGAACCGGCATGTTCGCAATCGCGTCCAGAATCTCATCATTAGAAAGTGCCATAATTGTCTTCTCCATTTGAACCGGCATTGCCAGTCCTTATAAGCCTCGCAGAGCGGAACCCACGGAACCGCTGGATCTGCTTTCAGCTTCCCCGCAGACAGTAATCAGCACATTGAAGCCTGACTGCGGTTTGAATAAAAATTTAGTTAGCCGCAGGCGCCTCAGCAGCGGCAGGGGCAGCATCCGCTCCTGCACCACCCTTCTTCTCGACGTAAGCCTGCAAGGTTGCGGCGAGCTGGCGGGCAGGTCCGTTGATGGCGGACATGAGCATCGCGATGAGCTGCTTCTTTCCGGGCAGCTTCGAGAATGCCTCAATCTTCGCCTGGTCGTAGATTTCCTTCTCGACCCACGCACCCTTCACCTCGAGGGTCGGAGCCTCTTTCTTGAAGTCGAAGAGAATCTTCGCGACCTCGTTGGCATCCTCCTTGACCATCGCGATGGCAGTCGGTCCCTTGAGGTACTCCGACACGGCGTCAATCTTCATCTCGTCGAACGCGACACGGGCAAAGTTATTCTTGAAAACCTTGAGCTGAGCGTTCTTCTCGCGCAGGCTGTGGCGGAGCTTGGTTATCTGCTCGACCGTAAGCCCACGGTAGTCGGCGAAAATGAAGTCCTCGTACCCAGAAAGAATCTTCCTGGTCTCTTCGATGGCGGCCGTCTTGGCCGGCTGGAGCTTCTTAGCAAGTACTGCCATTACGCTTCCTCCTTATGGTCAATCCAGACTCCGGGCCCCATCGTAGAGCTGAGGGAAACAGAGCGGATGAAATCTACTTTGGCGGTCGCCGGCTTCTTGCGGTCCAGCTCGGTCAGGAAAGCAGAAATATTCTCGGCGGTATCCTTGGAATCCATGGAAACCTTTCCGACCGGGATGTGCACGACTCCGCCCTTGTCAGCGCGGAACTCAGTGCGGCCCTTCTTCAGCTCGGAGACAGCCTTCGCTATGTCGTTCGTAACGGTGCCGGTCTTGGGGTTGGGCATGAGGCCCTTGCGTCCCAGGACCATACCGAGGCGGCCGACATCCTTCATCATATCGGGAGTAGCGACGGCGACATCAAAGTCCGTCCAGCCGCCCTTCACCTTGTCGATGAACTCCGTGGAACCGGCATACATTGCACCGGCATCCTTGGCCTCCTGAACCCTCTCGTCCTTACAGAACACAAGGACGCGCTTCTCACCGGCAAACTGGTGGGGAAACACGAGCGTGTCGCGGACGGACTGGTTCTTCTCCAAGTGCAGGCTGACGGAAAGCTCCACGGTCTCGTCGAACTTGACATAGTGGAGATCCTTCACCAGATTTACGGCCTCGGAAATCGAATACTTCTTGGCGGGGTCGTACTTCTTCAATGAATCAACATATTTCTTCCCGTGCTTCATTACTTGGCCTCCACTTCAACGCCCATGCTGCGGGCAGTTCCGGCGATAATCTTCTTCGCCGCCTCAAGGTCATTCGCATTGAGGTCGGGGAGCTTGGTCTTGGCAATCTCCTCCAAATCCTTCTGCTTGAGAGTACCGACCTTGTCACGGAGCGGGTTACCGGAACCCTTCTGGATTCCGACAGCCTTGCGGATAAGAACCGCGGCAGGGGGAGTCTTGAGGATGAACGTGAAAGACTTGTCCTGATAGACCGTGATGACGACGGGGATAATCAGCCCCTTCTCCATCTTCTTGGTGCGGTCATTGAATTCCTGAACGAACTTGGGGGCGGGAACACCGTGAGGTCCCAAGGCAGGTCCAATCGGGGGAGCCGGCGTAGCAGCACCTGCGGGACACTGCAACTTAATAATAGCCGTCACCTTTTTCTGAGCCATAATGCATCTCCTGATGTGGTATTAGCGAAAGGGCCTAATCCAACGGACGGTCTCCTTTCTCCCATATTTCCAAGGCGGAAGGACTTGCTTCCGCCCGTGAAATTCAAAAAGCCCTAAATCTTCTCGACTTGGGTAACATCAACCTCGACGGGTGTCGCGCGACCGAAAATCTGCACGTTGATACGAAGCTTGTTTTTGTCAGCAAGGATTTCCTCGACCGTGCCACTGAACGTCGCGAAGGGTCCTTCGGTAATCTTGACCTTGTCGTTGATATCGTAGTCCTGCTGGATAAAGCTGACCTTGTCACCCTTGACCTCTCCGGTCTGAAGGAGAATCTTGTTGTACTCGGCATCAGAGATTGGCTTGGGACGCTCAGTCGGCTTGGTACCGACAAAACCGTTCACGCCCTGAATCTTGCGGATTTTAGAACAGGGATCCTTCCAGCCTTTCAGCCCGCCGACACCGTCTGCCTCCTGCGGCAAGCTCATCTCTACCAATATATAACCGGGGAGGACCTTCTCATTGCGCTTGACAGGCTTCCCGGACTTAGACAGCCCCATCACCTCACGCACCGGTACCTTCACCGAGCGCAGGAGCACATACGAATCTAAACCGGACTGCTTGTCCTTCTCCACATCAATCTTTTCGTCCGCAATCAGTGACAGGATTTCTTTCTCGACCTTCTGCTCATAACCCGTATAGGTCTGAACAACATACCACTCGTAATTTCTTTTCTTCTCCGACATCCGCGTCACTCCAAAAAAAACGAAGGCAAGCAGAAAAAAAGAGGCTTCAAGAAGCCCCTTTCCATCCTAGAATATGAGCCTGAGCCCCTCGGTAAACAACATATCAAGCAATCCCAGTATCAAGGCAACAACAATGGTAGAAAAGATAACAACCTTAACGGAAGCCACGGCCTCGCTCCTTGACGGCCACACGACCTTCGCAAGCTCCCCCATGCACTCCTTACAAAACTGGACCAACTTCTTCATCAACAAACCTCTTGAATACAGGCCAGGCAGGACTCGAACCCGCGACAACCGGTTTTGGAGACCGGGACTCTACCAACTGAGCTACTGACCTAAGCTTGGCTCCCGGCCAAGTCTCAATCTATAAAAGGCAAAAAATTACTTTACCTTAGTCTCTTTATGAACGGTCTCTTTCCTGCACCAAGGGCAGAACTTGTTCTTCTCAAGCTTACCAGTTATATTCTTACGGTTCTTGTAGGTCGTATAATTCTTGCGCTTGCAATCACTGCAGGCCAAGGCAATAATCTCCACCGCAGTCTTCTTCTTGCTTGACATACGTCTCTCCTTAATTTGATTAAATCGTAGAAAGCTCCCGAGCGGAATCGGACCGCTGACCTCATCGTTACCAACGATGTGCTCTACCGACTGAGCTACAAGAGCAAGCTTTCATACACTCGAATCGTGTTTGAGTACTATAATAGATTAACGGGGGAATGTCAATAATTAAACCCGGAATTTTGAAAAAGTTTTGGAAAAGATTCCTCCCCCACCCCCAGGACAGCTCAGCAACTGATGAACTGGTGGTCCATTCCCGGCAGGTCGGGGCTGACCTCCACGGGAAAGCCTATAATCGTATTGTCCCAGCCGGGGCTAGCCGCCAGCGCGTCCGCAAGCTCCTTGCCTATGACGATTTTCTCCACGGTCTTGCCCGTCAGCATCACGTCCGAGAATTCCATGTCTATGTCGGCCAGAACGCCGGCCAGTTCCGGTGAAAGTTCCATTAAAAACCTCCGTATCCTTTATTATAACTCAAATTCCTCTACTTGTAAAGCTTTTGGGCGGCATGCAGGCACAAGCCCTGGCTCCAGGAACAAAAAAAACAGCGTTCCACGGCCGTTACAGGACAGCAATAAAGCCATCTCCGTAACTCCGCGCGGAACGCCGCTTCCGTTCAAATACCTGCTCTGCCAGTCAAACAGTGCCTTGTGGACCTGCTGTAAGCCTACTCCTTCACGGAGCCGCTCGTCAGACCTGCGACAATCTGCTTCTGTGCAAGCGCATAGAATATGACGACAGGAATCAGCGACAGCGTCAGGTAGGCAAGGACCTGGGCCCAGTCCGTCGAATACTGCCCCTGATACTGCATGACACCGAGAGGCAGGGTAAACTTCTTCTGGTCGTTCAGGATGAGCAGCGGAAGGAGGAACTGGTTCCAGCTGCCGACCAGCGAAAGGACGGAAATCGTCGTTATGATCGGCTTTGAGAGCGGAATCACCATCCTGACCAAGAAGCCGAGCTTGCCGCATCCGTCAATCGTCGCAGCCTCTTCCAGCTCCATCGGAATCTGCGCAAAGAAGCTCCGCGTCAGCATCGTGTTGAACGCAAGGCCGAACGCCGCCTGGGGAAGCATGACTCCCAGGTAGGTATCGATCAGCCCGACTTTGCGCATCTGCAGGTACATCGGCAGAATCGCGACCGCGAGCGGGAACAGGAGTCCGAGCAGGAAATAATTGTAAAAAATCTCCCTGCCCCAGAATTTAATGCGGGCAAACGTAAAACCTGTAAGGCAGCAGAGAATGACGGCGATGACGACGGACCCTGCCATAATTATCAGCGAATTCGCAAGGTTCGCGAAATAGGAGGAAGTCATCGGATTCAGAATCTTTGCGAATGTCCCGAGCTGGAACTCCTTCGGGATGCCGAACGGATTCCCGCGCAGTCCTCCGGTCGTCTTAAAGCCACCCCATACCATTACCCACAGCGGGAACACCGTATAAAAGGCGGTCACAGCAAGGAAGAGTATCTTTACGGTTTTGTACAAGGCATTTGTATTCGTTTTATTCATTCTGCACCTCAATCATCCTTGCTGATAAGTCTCTGATACACTGCATTGAAAGTAACGCAGATGACGAAGATGACAATGGCCGCCGCGCTTCCGTAGCCCATCTGCGAACGGTTGAAGCCGAACTTGTACAGGTAGGTAACCATCGTCTCCGCGGCATTGACAGGATCTCCCTGCCCCATCGCCCATATAACGTCGAATGTCTGGAGAGAACCGACGATGCAGAAGAACATCGTGACGACAATCGTCGGAACGAGCAGAGGAAGGATGATAAACACATTCAGCTGGAGCGGGGAAGCACCGTCAATCGCAGCCGCCTCGCGTATATCGTCGGAAATACCCTGCAATCCCGCGATATACAGGATCATGTACAGGCCGAAATACTTCCAGGTAATGACGACGAATATTGCCGCAAAAACCGTTTCAGGCCGGCCCAGGAAAGCAAAGTCCGTTCCCTCAGGGAAAAATCCCGCAAAAAACGAATTTGACAGGCCGTACTGCGGATGATAGATAAAAGTCCAGACCGTACCGGCAACGACTTCAGAAACGACATACGGAATGAAATAGACAGTCCGGAGCGCGACATTCACCCTGGATTTTGAATAAATGTTGAGCGCAAGGAGAAGTGCTATCGGAAGCTCAATGACAAGCGAAAGAATAATGATTTTGACATTGTTGAAGAATGCCTTCCAGAATATAGGATCTGTCAAAATATCCTTAAAATTGCCAAGAGCAAGGAATTTTGTTTTGCGCCCCGCGTTGGGTCCCAAGAGCGGGCCCATTCCGTTCCATTTGAAAAGGCTGTAAAAGGCTGCCCTGAAAACGGGAAACACGACAAAGAACGAAAAGAGGACGAGCGGCACTATCAGGAATGCCATGGCAATCAAAAAATTTTGCTTTTTATTAACTAGCATAGTTCCTTCCGTTACGTGAAAAAGTAAAAAAACCAGAACAGGCGAACTGTCCTGGTTTCAGTCAATCCAGTTCAAGGGCTTGTCTCAAAAGCTGCTTGCTTCTGAAACAAGCTTGCAGAAATTATTTGTTTGCTTCCCAAGACTTCTGAATCTTGTCACAAGCCTGCTGCGGGGTCATCGTGCCGTTGTTGGCAATGATGGCTGCGGTAGCATCCTTGATGTCCTCGGCGACTGCAGACGGGAGGAACTGATCGTAGTACAGCTGATAGTACTTCGCGTCGGCAACAGCCTTCACGACCTTCTTCGCGTTGTCGTCAATCAGGTCATCGTAGCCGTCCAGAAGCGGAATTGCGTTCAGATCCTTGACGATAATCCTGTAGTTCTCCGGCTCGAAGAATGAGAGAACGAACTCGACGGCCTCATCAGGAGCGTCCTTTCCGATACAATAACCGTTGCCGCCGCCCTGTGCGTTCACAAGCTCGTCCTTTCCGCCCTCAATCATCGGGAAGGGCATGAAGCCGAAGGGATCTCCGCCGCCCGTCGTGGAGTTGTCGCGTCCGGTAGAAGGAGCCCACTGGCCCATCAGGGTTATTGCGGCCTTCCTGTCAGCGACGAGAGCTTCCTGCTCGACCTGGCTCGTAGCCATGTATCCTTCCTGGAAGGGCTTGGTCTCAACGAACTCCTTGAGCATCTCCATGGCCTTGAGGAAGGAGCCCTTGTTGAAGGCACCGCCGTTCGTTCCGTTGTATGCGTTCAGGAAGTCCTCCTGGCTGCCGAGGCGCTGAGCGATGTAGGTCCACCAGTAGTGGCCGGTCCAAGTCTCCTGCTCACCAAGAGCTACAGGAGCATACCCCTTCGCCTTGATCTTCTTGCAGCTGTCAAGGAATTTTGACCAGGTCGCGAAATCATCGGTGGTAAGCCCGCAGTCCTGAAGGATGACGGGGTTGTACCAGAAACCGACGACACCCATGTCATAGGGAATACCGAACTGCTTGTCACCGTCAGCATAAACGCCCATGGCACCCTTACCAATCTTGGCGACATTCGGGTCGTTCTTGATCAGGCCGGAAATGTCGCGGAGCATGCCGGCATCCTCCTGATCATACATTCCGCCGCCGCCCCATGAGCGGAACACGTCCGGGGCCCAGCCAGACTGCATGACAGTCGAAAGCTTCTGCTTGAAAGAATCGTTCGCAAGAACGGT
>JAFSSU010000148.1 GCA_017450845.1 Treponema sp. | reverse complement strand
TGCACGGTGCCTGCAGTTATAACTGCACGGTGCCTGCAGTTATAACTGCACGGTGTCTGCAGTTATAAGATACGGTGGGTGTTCTCCTGTTGATAACGGGTCGGGGTGTGTTTTGATAACAAAAAATGCTTGCCAGTTTCTGTTTTTTACTATAGAATAAGGGCTATTATCGGTGTTTCCTCGAAAAATTTGTGTTTTAGGGGAAGGCCGGGGACAAAACATCCGAATTTAAAAAGAGGCCCGGGGCCTTTTTACTTGGTTAAGGAGCGTATATGGCTAAGAAAGAGCTGGACAGGTTTGACACCCATGCCAAGAGGGACGTGCAGATTCGCACCAAGCTTCTGATATATGTGGGGCTGGCTGTCATCGTGTGCTGTGCCGGTGTCGCGGCCTTGTCCATCATGGTCTTCGACAAGTCCTACCTGGACGAGATTCAGAATGAGCTGGTCTATACGATGGAAGGCTGCCAGATGATCCTGTCCGACCGCGAGGATGTCGCCAAGGAGATTGCGGTTCTGGCCGCCGGCGATGAGACCGTCAAGGATGGGTATCTGGCCGACAGCAGGTCTGACCTTTCAAGCTACGCGAAGAAGGTGGACGAGGAGTCAAACATAGACGTGTTCTTGTTCGCCGACAACCGGGGCTCAATCATCGCAAGCTCGGACTCCGACTTCGTGGTCGGAAGCAGCCTGTCCGGCGTCTACGCCGTGGGACGCGCCATGCAGGGCTTCGCGACTTACAGCTGCGAGCCTGTGGGGCCGTGCAAATACGGAATCGTCGCGACCGCGCCGGTCAAGGTTGAGGGAAAAATCCTTGGAGCCGCCATCGCCATATACGACCTTGCGTCCGAGGACAGCGGCGATTTCCTGGATATCCTCAAGCGGAGCTACAACATTGATTGTACGGTCTTCTCCCATGATACCCGCATGGGCACGACCCTGCGCAACGACAAGGGACAGTCCCTTGCCGGCACCAAGCTGGACAACAGGGCGATAATCGACCTGGTCCTGGGCAAGGCCGGCGAGTACAAGGGGCGCAACGTTATCCAGGGGCGTGAATATCTGACCGTCTATGCCCCTCTCAAGCTGGGCGACGGCACGGTGAACGGAATGCTTTTCATTGCAAAGAGCCTTCAGGCGGTTGACAGCATCAAGTCCCGGAGCGTCGGCATCATCATCCCGGTGACGATGATTCTCGCCATAATAGTGATGATTGTCGTCGGCCGCTTCATCTTCTGGCTCATGTGGAGGATTAACAACGTCACCAAGGTCTGTAAGGAGCTTTCTGCCGGTGATGCGGACCTGACCAAGCGCGTCAAGCTGCTTGTCCGTGACGAGATCGGAGACCTCATCATCCACTTCGACCTCTTCTGCGACAAGCTGCAGACGATTGTCCGCGAGGTCAAGTCCTCCAAGAACGTCCTTGAGTCCACGGGCAACGACCTGTCCGCCAGCACGGAGGACACGGCGAGCGCGATTACGCAGATCATAGCGAACATAGACAGCATCTCCGGGCAGATCAACGCCCAGACGAGCTCCGTTGACCAGACGGCGGATGCGGTGGACGAGATTGCCGGCAGCATCACATCGCTCAACGACATGATCGAGCGGCAGTCGGCCGGCGTCGCCCAGGCCTCCACGGCCGTCGAGGAGATGATGGGCAACATCGTGAGCGTCAACAAGTCGGTGGACAAGATGGCCGCCTCCTTCAGCGGTCTTGAGAGCGATGCCAAGACCGGTTTCGCCAAGCAGCAGGACGTGAACGAGAGGATCAAGCAGATTGAGGAGCAGTCCCAGATGCTGCAGGAGGCCAACCAGGCCATCTCCAGCATAGCGGAGCAGACCAACCTGCTCGCCATGAACGCGGCGATCGAGGCCGCCCATGCGGGTGAGGCCGGAAAGGGATTCTCGGTCGTTGCCGACGAAATCCGCAAGCTGTCCGAGACCTCTTCCAGCCAGTCCAAGACGATCGGAGAGCAGCTCAAGAAGATTCAGGACTCCATCTCCGAGGTCGTCACCGCCTCCCAGGAGACGAGCGCGGCGTTCAACTCCGTGTCCAGCAAGATTCAGGAGACCGACGAGCTTGTCGTCCAGATCAAGGCCGCGATGGAGGAGCAGAACGCGGGCTCCCGCCAGATCAGCGATGCCCTCAAGGGCATGAACGATTCCACCGTGGAAGTCCAGAAGTCCTCCAAGATGATGAGCCAGATGAGCGACAAGATAACGCTCGAGATGGGAAGCCTGAAGGACGTCGCGACGAGCATGAAGGACGGCATGGAGGAGATGGGCAACGGCGCGCGCAAGATAAACGAGACCGGCGCCGCGCTCGGCGACATCTCCAAGCAGGTCCAGGATTCCATCGCAAAGATAGGAAGCCAGATAGACCTCTTCAAGGTCTGATCCTGCCTGCCACTATAAGACCCGGCCCCGGTGAGAGCGAATCTCCCGGGGCCGCTTTGTTTGGGGGTGGGGAAAGTGTTCTGTTGATGTTAAAGGAGGCCGTATCTTCATCTAGAACAGCAGGACAATGGGGAAAAAGAGCATGAATCTATACGAGTTGAAAAGCATCCGTAGAAGATTACTGACAGGCTTGTCCAGAAGATGCGGCCCAGCGTCCATGACGACATAGCCGATGTCCTGAGAAGCTTGATAGGCTAGGGGCCACCCAACGGGGTACACCCCGTATTGAACTTTTCCTTTCTCTCTTTTATAATATCGCCCATTATGGTAGTTGCGATAGACGGGCCGGCGGGAACCGGCAAGAGCACGGTGGCGCACGAGCTGGCCAAGGATTTGAATCTTACATACCTCAACAGCGGCAGTTTCTACAGGGCACTGACACTCGCCCTCCTTGACGCGGGCATAAGCCTGGACGATGAGGATGCCGTTATGTCCTTCGTCAGAAAGCAGAAGCTTGACTATGTGAATGCCTGCCTTATCCTGAACGGAAAGGACGTGGACGACCTGTTGCACCAGGACAGGGTGGACGCATCGGTTTCAAAGGTTTCTTCCATTGTACCGCTCCGCCATCTGGTCAACGCGAGGATGCGCGAGATCGTAAGGAAGCTCGACATCATCTGCGAGGGCAGGGACATGACGACGGTAGTCTTCCCCAAGGCGGAGCACAAGTTCTACCTGGACGCGAGCGTGGACGTGCAGGCCAGGCGACGCTTTGACCAGGGGGTGAGCAATCTTTCGCTCGAGGAAATCAAGGCCGCGATCATAAAGCGGGACGAGGCTGACAGGAAGAAGGCCGAGGGCGCGTTAAAAAAAGCCCCCGATGCCCGCTATATCGACACATCCGACTTGACTATTAAGGATGTTTGTGAAATAATGAAATCCGAAATTCAATCAAAAGGATCTACAATGGCACAGAAGGAAGTGGTTCAGAACGTCGAGCAGGGCTCCAGCGACATTCGCACACAATTAGAGGACTCTTTGAACAAAATGGGGCAGGTTGAGGACAATGCTCTTGTGGAGGGCAAGGTCGTTCAGGTAACGGATGACACGGTTTTCGTCGATGTCAACTGCAAGTCGGAGGGAAGGATTCCCCTCAGCGAGTTCGGCGATGAGAGGCCGAAGGTCGGCGACACGACGACGGTCTACCTTATCAACCAGTTCGGCAAGTACGGGCCCGAGGTCTCCAAGCTCAAGGCCGACGAGAAGCGCCTCTGGGAGGACTTCAAGACCGCTTTCAACGAAAAGAAGGCCGTCGAGGGCAAGATTGCCAGCGAGACAAAGGGCGGCTTCATGGTCGATCTGGGCGGCGGAATCAGCGCATTCCTTCCCATCAGCCAGGCGGACAGCCAGAAGGTCGAGAAGGCCGAGAAACTCATAGGGCTCAAGGCTCTCTTCTATATCGAGCGTCTCTACAGCGAGGGCAAGCGCAACGTCGTCGTCAACCGCCGCAAGTACCTTGAGGAGAAAATCGAGGAGAACCGCGAGAAGTTCTTCAACGAGGTCAAGATCGGAGACTCCGTGAAGGGCACGGTCAAGACGTTCACGAGCTTCGGCGCGTTCATCGATCTGGGCGGCTTCGACGGCCTGCTCCACATCAACGATATGAGCTGGGGCCACGTCACCCGCCCGAAGGATTTCGTCAAGAAGGGGCAGGAGATTGAGCTGAAGGTCATCCGCCTGGATCCCGAGAAGAAGCGCATCAATCTCTCTCTCAAGCATTTCAGCGAGGATCCCTGGCTGCACTTCGAGGACCGCTATCACGTCAATGATGTCGTCAAGGGCAAGGTCACCAAGCTGACCGAGTTCGGTGCGTTCATCGAGCTGGAGGAAGGAATCGAGGGCCTCGCCCACATCTCCGAGTTCAGCTGGACCAAGAAGGTCAACAAGCCGTCCGATATGCTCAAGGAAGGCGATGAGGTCGAGTGCATGATTCTCGGCTATGACATACAGGCCGGACGCGTTTCCCTGGGTCTCAAGCAGGTCACTGCCAACCCCTGGGACACGATTGCCGACAAGTTCCCGGTCGGGACCAAGGTCCACGGTACGGTCGTCAAGATTACGAGCAACGGTGCCTTCGTCCAGATTGACGAGGGAATCGATGCCTTCCTGTCCGGTGAGGATCTCTCCTGGACCAAGAAGGTCAAACATCCCGGCAGCGAGATAAAGACCGGCCAGGAGCTGGATGCCGTCATCACCGAGTGCGACCAGCAGAACCGCCGCATCCGCATCGGCGTCAAGCAGCTGTCCGACAACCCTTGGGTTGCCTTCGCTGAGGCCCACAAGCCCGGCACCACGCTTGAGGGCGAGGTCACTTCCATCACGGACTTCGGCATCTTCGTCAAGGCCGAGGGCGGAATCGAGGGCCTGGTCAACAAGTCCAACATCTCCGATGACCGCGAGACTCCCTTTGAGGAGGCCGTCAAGAAGTTCAACCCCGGCGACAAGGTCAACGTCTATGTCGTCTCCGTGGATGTGGACAAGGAGAAGGTCGCTTTCTCCATCAAGGAGTACAAGAGGGCGCAGGAGCGTGCCCAGCTTTCCCAGTATATGTCATCCAGCAATGACGATGAGGGAGGCTATACCATCGCTGACAGCATGAAGGACCGCGGCAACAAGTAATTTTGCCCGCTTTGTGTTAGTCTTGCAGGAAGGCACATTGCCCCCGCTCGTGCGGTGGGTGATGTGCCTTTTTTTGTGTTTGTCCGGGGAGGGAGATACCGCTATGGAGGAATTCACAAGCTCAAGCAAGAGGATGCTGCGTCTCCTTGCCGCCCTCGATGATGTCGCGCTCTCACCGTCGCCCGTCCTGATCCGCGGGGAGATGGGAAGCGGCAGGGAGTACATTGCGCGGAAGATTCACGAGAAGCGGGGCGGGGGAGCCACTTTTGTCCCGGTGAAGTGCCTGGGGGCGGGCGGGGATTTCCTGTCCGGCCTTGGCTTGGGGGACGGGAACCGCGCGTGTACCCTCTTCCTTGACGGGCTTCAGGCGCTTGCTCGTGACGCGCAGGATGCCCTGCATGAGTTTTTGTCCGGTGAAAGCCATGACGGGATCAAGCTGCTCGCGTCCGCCTCCGGTTCGCTCGATGACGTGGTCTTGCGTGGGGAATTCCGCCGCGACCTGCTCGTGCGGCTTGACCTGATAAGCGTGACCTGCCCGCCCTTGCGGGAGCGGGCAGAGGACATCATTCCGTTCGGAGTCCTTTTCTTGGCCCGCTATGCCCGGGAGATGAACCGGGACGTGAGGGGCTTTTCCCCTGCGGCGATAAAGAAGCTTGAGGCCTACCACTGGCCGGGAAACATCCGGGAGCTCAGGAACGTAATTGAGCGGGCCGTCCTTCTCTGCCGCGGCGGCCGGCTGGAGGAGGAGGACATCGTGCTTTCGGTGGGCCGCACGTCATCCGACCACAAGGCCGTTCCTGCGGGCCTGGGGCTCAAGGAGGCCGCGAACCTCTTCAAGAAATCCTACATAGAGGACACGATAGCCGCCAGCGCGGGCAACAAGGCGGAGGCCGCCCGCCGCCTGGGGCTGGAGCGAACCTACCTCTTCGCGCTCATAAAGGACCTGGGCGTGGACTGCTAGCTCCCGAGCATACGCGCCTTGCGTATCTTTATCTCCGGGTGCTTGTCCTGCATCTTGTATATTGCCTCCTCTATCCTCGCCTTCTTCTCGTCGCCGAAGTCAAAGAGACTCTTCTGGTCGGGGACATCCCTGCCGTAGACTTTCTCGCATGCCACGCCGAGCAGCCGTATGCCCCGTCCGCGCTCGTACTTCTTGTCGAAGAGCCTCCTGCATCGCTCGAACATGTCGTCGGCGTTGGAGATGGAGAAATCCCCCGTCTCCTGCACGCTGACGGTCGTGAAGTCCTCGTAGCGGATTTTGAGTGCGAGCGTCCTGGACTTGACCTGCTCCTTGTGCATGCGGTAGAGGACGTTCATGGAGAGCTCCATCAGGGCGGTGTCAATCGCATAGCGGTCGGTCAGGTCAAAGTCGTAGGTACATTCCGAGCTGATCGAGTGGTTCCTGGCCTCCTCTCCGAAGGTCATGCCGGGATTCCCGCGGACCGCCTGGTAGAGGAAGCTGCCCGCGCTGTCGCCGAACATCGTCTGCAGCAGGGTCTCGGACTTGCCGTATATGTCCGCCGTGCTGAAAAGCCCGGAGTCCCGGAGCCTTTTCTGGGTCTTGCCGCCGGCCCCCCAGAGCTTTTCCAGGGGGAGGGCGAGCATGAATGCCGTCTCGTCCCCGGCCTTTACGACCGTGAGGCCGTCGGGCTTGTTCAGGCCGGATGCTATCTTGGCGACGTACATCGTCCCTGCGACCCCGATGCTGACGGAAAGCCCTGTCTGCTTCTTGACGTCATCCTTTATCCTCCGCGCCGCATCCTCGGGCATGCCGAAGAGCCGCTCCGTCCCCGTCATGTCCAGGAAAGCCTCGTCTATGGACATCTGCGTCATGTCCGGCGAGTAGTTCCCGAAGATTGCCATTATCCGGGCCGAGAGCTCCTGGTAGCGGCGGTAGCGGCCCCGGACGAATATTGCGTTGGGGCAGAGCTGGACTGCCCTCGACAGGGGCATGGCGGAATGTACCCCGTACTTCCTCGCCTCGTATGACGCGGTGGAGACTACGGCCCTCCTGTCTCCCGGGAGCCCCCCGACGATGACGGGCCTGCCTTTCCAGCCGGGGTTGTCCAGCTGCTCTACGGAGGCGAAGAATGCGTCCAGGTCTATGTGGAAGTAGGTCTTCACGTTGTCCTCATCTTTCCCCTTCCGGGAAGGGCATGTTGAGGGCGTCCCTCTCGATGACGTATCTTCCGTCTTCTGTCTTTAGGTAGCTCGTTATGAACGCGATGGGGCTCACGCCTTTCTCGCTCGTGAAGACGATCGAGATGTCCGAGGAAGGCTTGTCCGGGATGGCGATGTATGCCTTGTGCCTTCCGCTCAGGCTGTAGCCGTAGTTGCAGTCGTTCAGGGGAATGCCGCTCTCCGTCTCCAGGGTGACGTCGTAGCGGAGGATCCGGCTTGTGCCCCCGCTGCGTATGGTCATCGTCACGAAGTTGTATTCCATGAAGCCGTCCGCGCCGTAGTCCGCCTGAACGTAATCGCCCTCGCTGTCCTCGGTGAATTTAGGGGGCGGTTCCCAGCTTACGGCATCCCGCCCCTCCCTGTTCACCATGCTTGCCCGGAATGAAGCGAAGCTTGTCCAGGCGAGCGTCCGTATGACGAGGAAATAGAAGAGGGCGAACAGGCAGACGCTCAGGGCGATGAACAGGACCGCGCTGAGTATCCTGAGCAGGAAGAATTTCTTCCGCTGCCGGCTGAAGAATTCCATCTGCATCAGCAGGCGGAGGAACTGGAGCTGGAAGGGGAGGAGTATCAGGGCCGTCAGCAGGTTCCCCGCGAGGCCGGGGTTCGCGAGCCTCGCAAGGGACCGGGGGTTTGAGGACAGCAGGATGTTCACCATGTGGGGCAGGAATGGCAGGACCATCAGGATGAGAGAGGCGACTATCGTCGTCTTGTTTTTTGCCCGTTTCGCCAGGAAGCATGTCAGGTACTCGGAGAGGAAGAGGAAGAGGAAGGATATGTCGTTCGCCGAGAAGATGAAGATGTTGCATGCCGCGATGAAGAGCATGATCCGGGAGACGCTCTCGAAGCTGATGAAGGCCTTGAGGCGCGAGAACAGGACGAAGAGGACCAGGCTGGCCGCCATCGCTATGGCGAGCCTCTTTCCCAGCGTTGCGGCGGCGAACGGCGAGAGTATGCCGGGAATTTTTTGCGACAGCTGGAGGACCGCCGCCGTGTAGGCAAGCATGATGAGGATGATGTACCATGCCTTGGAGATGTCCTGGACCACGGCCCTGTTCCTGTCGCTCTGCCATGCCGTGGAGAAGCATGTCATGAGCAGGACGACGAGGGCGGTCGCTATGTAGCAGAGCAGGAAGAATGTCTCGTCCAGCCAGAATTCCAGCGAGAGGACGGAGACGTATGCGTAGTGGATGTCCCAGCCGGACGTGTTGGCCACGGCAAGCTTGCCCAGCGCCAGTCGCAGCACCTCCAGGTAATCCTCCGCGCCGTTCAGGTAGAGGCCTGCGGCGGGGATGGACTCCTCCAGGAAGGGGGAGAGCCTCTCGTCCTCGCGCATCAGCCCCAGCCTGTAGAGGAAGGAGGCGGAGTTGGGGAGCCACGCGGAGATGCCGGTCTCCTCGCAGGACTCCTTGAGCGGCTTGATGAGCCAGATGGGCGAGACGACTCCTCCTCCCCCGGACGAGAGCCTGTTCCGTATGCCGCTCCTCGCTACGATGACGCAGCTGTTCCTTCCGCTGTCCATGCTCTCCGCGAAGACGGGGATGCCCGTCGGGTGCTCGTGGCCCTCCGACGGGGGGAGCAGGATGCCGCTTTCGTTTGCGGCGAGGACCAGCCTGACGCTGAAAGGAAGCCCTTCCCCTGCGATGTGGTCCGCGAAGTCCAGGAAGGCATCCTTGTCAGCCGCCGCGTCTTCCTGCGGGAATATGAGGCAGACGGTCTCAAGCCCGGTCCTTCCGGAGTCCTCCCCGGATCCTTCCTCCGGCGATGCTATGCTTATGATGACGTTCCTCGGGTATATCTCGCTCTGGCTGGGGCAAAGTCCCTGATAATCAGTTTTGAAGCCCTTGCCGATAAATAGACTGTATAGTTCCGCGCTTGTTCCCGCGTCCTGGGCCGATACCCGGGCGGGCAGAAGCAGGAGAAGGGCGAGCGGCAGCAACGGCCCTAAAGAATTCCTTTGCAATTTTCCTCGCATGGAATTATAATAGTTTATTGCTGTTTACATTGCAAGCTTCTTGTTGTACAATGGGACTTGCAGTTGAACTTAGGAGTAGTTTTCAGATGAGCGCCGGCGATAAGAAATTTATGCTAGACCTGCCCCTCAAGATTGTCCTGACGGACGAGGGGGCATCCCACTTCATAAGCAGGAAGCAGAAGCTGCTCCGCTTCAAGCTGGCCGAGGGCGTGGAGGAGTACGGAATAGGCCTGTCCCACTTTTCTCCCGCCTCCATCCAGAACATGATCCTGGTGGACTACATCTCCAAGATAGAGATTTCCATGCCGGAGTTCGTCTCCCACAGGCAGGACGTGATGGACCTGTCCAAGATAATCGTCTACTCCATCCTCTACCAGCAGTTCGACAAGGAGATTTACGAGGGCCTGATTAAGTGCGACTGCGTCCGCGTCCACAACCGGCAGAACCCGAGGCAGCTGATTGACGAGCAGACCCGGATTCCCGATGCCCAGCTCCGCAAGCACCTTGCCATAAAGGACAACGTAATCCAGCAGTGCCGGCAGATGATACTCGACCCGGTCTGGAAGTCGATCATGGCGAATTCCGACTACTCGCCCGAGGAGAAGAACGTCTACCTCCTGATGACCGAGAAGTTCCTGAACCGCCTGAGCCTGATGAACTGGTACATCATCACGATGTTCTACAAGAAGAACGGCTTTGACGCGATGCTCTCGATTCTCCGCACGACGCTCAAGGAGTACATGGACAAGTCCAAGATTCCGGAGTACATCTCCCTGATGATCATGGAGCTCGCCCTGAACTGCGAGAACACGAACATGCGCAAGGAGGCGAACATCCTCTACAAGGGCATAGACAACTCCGAGACCCTCGTCTATGACCAGGAGATACGCGCCAAGATAATCAACCAGCTGATACAGAAAAAGGAGCTCGTGTTCCTTTCATGGAAGATAGGAGGCTCCTCCTCCGCGATCGGAAAGCGCGGCTCCCTCAACATAACCCTCTACAACAAGGCAGACGAGTTCCAGGAGGTCAAGGACGACATTGAGAGCAAGATGTCGGCCAACACGAGCAAGACCTCGATAGTGGACTTCTACAAGCAGATGGAGGACGAGGGCGACACGGGCCTGGGCCTCTACTACATGTCCTACCTGGACGATGCCTGCAAGAAGGTCGGGGTCAAGTTCGAGTCCATAGTGAACCAGTTCTCTTCGAGCGACCTTACGGTCATCAACATGAAATTCAACTTTGCATGAGAAAAAAAGGCTTCCTTTTTTTCTTCCTGCTCATGGCTGCCACCCCGCCCCTGCTTTGCGCGTCCTGCAAGGGGAGGGGGCTTGCCGTCACCGGCGTGGAGCCGCATGTCGTCTACGATTGTTCCGGCGGGGAGACTGGGGAAGGAAATCCCTATCTCTTCGTGTTCGTCTGGACTGAGGGCGTGGATGAGGCTGAGTCCATCACGCTGTCCTGCCCGGAGGCCTCTCTCAGCTGGCTCGACTTTTCCCCGGTCAGGGGGGACGAAGGCCTTTTCTATGCGGTGTTCTCGCCCGCCCCGTCCATGCCTTTCCCTAAAAGCGACTATGTCCTTACCCTGTCCGACTACTACGGGGGCAGTGCCGGCATTTCTTTTTCGCTGAGCTACGACGAGGAAATCGCCTCCGCCGCAGAAGGCAGGACCGATGCCGCTTATTTCAGGAAGGACGGACGGCTTGAAATTTTCGGCGAAATGGATAAAGATAGAGAAACGCTGAGGTCCAAGAAGAATATCACGGGAAGGAAGCCCTTCCGTGTCTCCCGGGACGGGGGGACGGTCGGTCTTTTGCCCTATGAGGACATACATTGAAAGGAGTGAAAGTGTCACAGGAAAGCGACAATACCAGCAGCCTTGGGTCGGAGCCTGAACCGGGGGCTTCCGACGATTCCGTTCCGATAGGCAGTCCCGGCGGTCTGGTCGGGGATGGCGGCTTCTTCGCGAGGCCGGTCCGCACCTACGTCATACGGGCGGGACGGATGACGGAGAGCGAGAGGCGGAACTATGAGGAACTGCAGCAGGTCTGGTGCATTCCGTTTGAGCACCGGACGCTGAACTTCGCCGAGATTTTCGGCAACACCAATCCCGTGACCGTCGAGGTCGGATTTGGCATGGGGCAGGCGACAGCGCAGATTGCCGCAGACCACCCCGACATGAATTACCTCGGCATAGAGGTCCATGTTCCCGGGGTAGGCCGCCTGCTCGGCGACATAAAGAGACGGCAGCTCAAGAACCTTTTCATCATCGAGCACGATGCCATAGAGGTTCTTGAGACCATGATTCCCGACGGCTCCCTGGAAGCCCTGCACATCTTCTTCCCTGATCCCTGGCCCAAGAAAAAGCACCACAAGCGCAGGCTCATGCAGCGGCCTCATACCGACCTCCTCGCCTCCAAGCTTATCGCGGGGGGATACCTATACTTCGTGACGGACTGGGAGGAGTACGCCGAGTCCGCGATGGAGGAGCTTTCGGCTACCAAGGGCCTCAGCAACAAATACGGGGGCTTTGCCCCGCACCAGGAGTGGAGGCCCCGGACCAAGTTCGAGCAGAAGGGGCTGGACGCGGACCGCAGGATCAGCGAGCTTTTCTTTGTGAGGGACGATGAGTGATGGCTTCCGGAAAGGACAGGATAAAGGAGCTTGAGGGCCTCATCACCCGCTACCAGAAGTCATACTACGACGGCGAGGGTGAGGTAAGCGACGCTGAGTTCGACAGGCTCTGGGACGAGCTGAAGGCAAAGGATCCCGGCAACCCCATCCTCCAGCGGGTCGGGGCGGACAGCGGGAATTTCGCCAAGGCCGCCCACATCATGCCGATGGGAAGCCAGGAGAAGGCGGCGACCCCCGAGGAATTCCTCGCATGGGCGGCCAGGCACCGCTATGACGAGTACCTTGTCGAGTACAAGCTTGACGGTGCGAGCCTGGAGCTTCAGTATGCGGGCGGCAGCCTTGTCAGGGCGGTCACCCGCGGCGACGGCAGTATAGGCGACGACATCACGGCGAACGCGGTCAAGATGCGGGGGGTGAAAAAGGAGCTCCGTTCCGCTGACGGCGCGCTTGTACCCTTTACAGGCGGCATACGCGGAGAGGTCATCATGACCCACGAGGTGCACAAGAAGTACTTCTCTGACAAGGCGAACTGCCGCAACGCCGCGAACGGCCTGATGAAGCGCAAGGACGGCACGGGCAGCGAGCACCTTACGCTTATAACCTACGACGTGTGGGCGACCGGGGGGGATCAGCCCTTCGCCGACGAGGAGGGGAAGCTTTCCTGGCTCAAGGGCCTGGGATTCCTTACCTCCCCGCTCAAGATATGCCGCTCGCCCGAGGAAGTGATAGACTACCGGGCCTCCGTCATGGAAGGCCGGGGCACGATAGAGTACGACATAGACGGCCTTGTCATAAAGGAGCGGGCTGTCAACCACGAGGACGCCATGCGGGCGAGGCCCGACAGGCAGGTGGCCTTCAAATTCAGCCTGGAGGAGGCGGTCACGGTCGTCCGCCAGGTGGAGTGGGGGGAGTCCGGCGGGACATACACCCCGGTCGCAGTCTTTGACCCCGTGGAGCTCAACGGGACTACCGTGCAGCGGGCCAGCGTCGTCAACCCCAACACGATACGTTCCCTCGGCCTCAAGATAGGGAGCCACGTCGTCGTCGTCAAGCGCGGCGAGATAATCCCCAAGATAGAGTCCGTCATACATCCTGAGGGCGGGAGCGTCCTTGCCGGGGCTGACGGCGGCCAGATGGATTTGTTCCGGGGGGCGGCGGCAGAGCGGGAGATTGAGTTCCCCACCGTCTGCTCAAGCTGCGGGACCGCGCTCGTCGATGAGGGGACCCGGCTTTTCTGCCCGAACAAGTCCTGCCCCAAGCGGCAGCTGCACCAGATAATGAAGTGGGTGACCGTTGTGGACATCCGCGACCTGGGAGAGAAGCTTGTACGGGCCCTGTTCAAGGACGGGGTCATCCGCTCCGTCAGCGACATCTACGCGCTCGACGAGGAGAAGCTTGCCCCCTATTTCCTCGGGGAGGAAAGCCTTTCCAAGGAAAAGCAGTCCCTCGGTGCAAAGAAGGTCGCCCAGTCCATACAGGAGCACAGGCGGGTCTCCCTGGAGCGCTTCATCGCGGGATTCGACATAGACGGAATCGGGGAGGTCGTCGTTGAGAAGCTGACGGCGGCGGGCTATGGCAGCCTTGACAAGATCCTTGCCCTGACGCAGGAGGAGGCCGCCTCGGTCTACGGCTTTGCCGACATAATGGCAGGGACCCTCGTCGAGGGGCTGGCCGAGAACCGGGAGGAGATGACCTCCCTTGTCTCAGGCGGGATTATCTCGCTGATCGAGAAGGACGACAGCCTGCCTCTTTCCGGCAAATCCTTCTGCTTTACCGGTGAGCTCCGGACGATGAAGCGGGCTGACGCGCAGAACCTCGTCAAGGAGAAGGGGGGGAGCGTCAAGTCCTCCGTCGTCAAGGGGCTCTCCTACCTGGTCACCAACGACACGGGCTCCGGCTCTGCCAAGAACGAGAAGGCCGCCAAGCTCGGCATCCCGGTCATAGACGAGGATGCCTTCCTGGCTTTGGTCAGATAACTGCTCAGTTCTTGGACGAGAAAGCGAAGTCGTCCGTGAAGAAGTCCGGGCTGACGGCGGCCATGTTGAGCCTCATCTCCCAGTGCAGGTGGGGGCCGGTCGCAAGGCCGGTCGCCCCGGAAAGCCCGATCAGCTGCCCTTCCTTTACCATGTCGCCTTCTTTAACCTTCAGCTCGCTCATGTGGTAGTAGAGGCTGTAGAGGCCGGGCAGGTGCTCTATGACGACGCTCCATCCGGTCGTCACGCGGTCCTCGGCGAGGACGACCCTTCCAGCCGCGCAGGAGGTCACGTTGCTGCCGGTCGGAATTCCGTAGTCAATCCCGTAGTGCAGGCTCGTCGAGGACTTCCCGTTGCTGTAGGCGTAGATCCGCCTGTCCGCGAAGAACGAGGTCCTCCGGGTCGCCGGGGTCGGTGCGGAGAATGATTTGGTCTGGTAGATGTGATCCTTGTTGACCGTCGCGAGGATGTTGTTGAGCTTCTCGATCTGCCCCATCCTCTTGGGGCTGGTGTCCGTTTTTATCTCCGTGTTCTTGGTGTCGAGCGGTATGGTCTCCTCCACGAACTTCTTGTAGGTCAGCGAGAAGGGGAGGGTGAAGTCGTAGGTCTTGCCCGCCGTAATCTTGTAGCTGACCTTGAGGCTGTAGCTGTTGTCGCTGTTCCACCATGAGGAGAGGGGGATGCCCGCGAGGAAGGTGACGGAGGAGCGGGATGAGTCCCCCTCCAGTATGTAGAAGTCGGCCTTGTCCAGCCGCTTCTCGCCCAGATACAGCTCCAGCGTCGCCGCCGTCTTGTCCAGGGAGAGCTTGATTTTCTTGCTCTGCTTGCTGTTCTGGGAGATGACCATCCGGGCGAACACCGCATCTCCCGGGCAGGGCTTGTCGTTGTAGCGCACCGAGATGCTGTAGTCCTCTCCCTCGAAGAGCGCGTCCTTTGCGATGGCCCCGCTTGCCGCGGATGCCGCGAGTACGAGCAGGCTCAAGATAAGCTTTGTGAATCTTTTCATTTCAATTTCTCCTGTCTATTCTGATTTAATTTGACTTCCTCATGTCCACTATCATCAGCTGGGGCGTCTCCACCCCGTTGAAATAGTTCCGCTCCACATGGTAGAGCAGGTCCAGCTTGTCCCCGACCTCGAAGTCCCGGTGCAGCCTCCCGCCCCCGCCCCAGAAAATCGCGGGCCACTTGTACGCGCCGCAGTCCAGCTCCAGCTTCAGGTGCAGCCGCTCGGACCTGCCCATCGTGACGGCCTTGGAGACCGGCACGGCCTTGGACTGGAAGAGCAGGGGCGGGTTCTCCTCCCCGAACGGCTCCATCCTGTCCGATATCCTTAACAAATCTGGCGTCAGATAGTTAGGGGGAATATTCGCGTCTATATCATAGCTATCGGTTTTTGCCTCTCCGAGTTCCAGCTTTTCCGCGAGGCGGGCCACCGTCTCCTCGAATTCCGCGAGCCTGTCCCGGGTGAAGCTGAATCCACCCGCCCCGATGTGCCCCCCGTGGCTGATGAACATCCCGTCCATCTGGTTCAGGAAGTCGGAGACGTTCACTCCCCGCGCGGACCGAATGGAGCCCACGGCGACCCCCTCGACGAAGGTGACCACCATCGCGGGCACGTCGTAGCGCTCCGCTATCCTGGCGGCGACGCTCCCGGTTATCCCCTTGTTTACCCGCTCGTCCACGACCAGGCACATCTTGCCGCGGAGCTTTTCCACGGAGGCTTTCGCCGCGAGCGCGGTGTAGCCCTCCGCGTCCAGCGACAGCTGCTTGCGCTGCTCGTTGCAGTCCCGTATCCTCTCCGCTATCCTCTCCCTCTCCCGCACGTCCTTTTCCGTGAAGAGGGCGGCCGCGAGGGGGCCCTGCCCGAGCCTTCCGGGCGCGTTCAGGCAGGGGGTCAGGCTCCAGCCCATGTCCTTGGACGTGACTTTCTTGCCGAGGAGCTCCTGGCATGCCATTATCTCAAGGATGCCGGGACGGATGCGGCCGGCGTTCATGGAGGCGAGGGCGTTCCTTACGAACAGGCGGTTCTCGTTCCTGAGAGGCATGATGTCCGCGACCGCCGCGAGCGCGACCAGCTGCATGTCCTTCTCCTCCTGCTCCTTGAGGCCGGGGGCTTTCTTATGCAGGTCAAGCTGGGCATAGGTGACGAATATGTTGTAAAGGCTGCCTATCCGTGTCGGAGGGTGGTCTCCGTATCTCGCGATTTTTGACATCTCCTTCAGGCGGGAAAGGGGCAGGTCTGAGAACGACGGGACGATGGCGGAGATGAGCGAGCGTATGTCGGTCAGCTCGAAGTCCGCACCGGCGAAGAAGCTCTGCCTGAGGAGCTTTCCTGCCTCCTCCTTGTCCCAGACCGCGATTATCTGGCCTGCCAGGAAGTCCGGCAGCTGGCTTTCGCCCGCGCTTGTGGTGCCGTCCAGGTTCTCGGTGAGTATCCTGCTCGTCGGGAAGAGGTTCCGCGTCCTGAGGCAGCTGACGGCAAGCTGCCCGTCCTCCGCGGTCACGTCCAAGAGTGTCACCGGCTGCTTGTACCAGGGGCTGCGGGAGAAGCGGAGCGCGCTGACGAGCTTGTAGGCGACGGCACAGCCCGAGATGCCCGTGAAGAAGCTCCGGTGCACCTGGCCTGCGCACTTGGGGTCCAGTATGATGGCGGGTGAAGGGAGCGCTTCCTGCGGCTCGTGGTGGTCGGTGACGATGACCTCTATGCCGAGGTCCGCCGCATGGGAGACCTCGGCGACGTTGGAGATGCCGCAGTCCACGGTGATGATGAGGGTTCCTGATTCCCCCGCGAAGTCGTCCACCGCCTCCACCGACAGTCCGTAGGCCTCGTTCCCCTGGGGAAGCCGGTAGCGCACGTCCGCTCCGGCGGAAAGGAGGTATTCGTACAGGACTGTCGTCGCGGTCACCCCGTCAACGTCCTTGTCCCCGAATATCAGTATCTTCTCTTTCTCCTCGATGGCCTCGTTTATGCGGTCCACCGCCTCCTCCATGTCCGCGAAGGAGAAGGGGCTCTGCTGGAAGCGGAGGTCGTCCTCCATGAAGAAGAGGATGTCTTTGCCCTCGGTGATTCCCCGCCGGGCGAATATGCTCGCCGATATCGCGTCCAGCCCGAAGCGTTCCTGCAGCCGGAGCACCTCATCTTTAGAAATGTTCTTTATGTTCCAAGAAGACACCTAGTTCCCGCCCTTTCTTTGATGAAGAATACTGTACATCAAAAGTGAAAATCATTCCATAAAAATTTGTTTGCGTACGTAAATTTTTTTGTTTGCGTACGCAATTTTTTCCGGTGCGGCGTTACAATATCGAGAAGCCCGTCTCTATGGTGGAAAGGCGGCAGCCCGCGGCCTCCCCGATCAGGCCGAACGTCATGTCCTTGAGCTGCCTCGCGGAGGAGGCAGGCAGGATTATTCTCCTGACCTCGCCGGGACTCCTCGTGTTCATCGCCTCCAGGTAGCCGGCCGCGTCGGCGTCAAGCCCGTATTTCCCGGCGCAGTCGCCCGCTTCCGGCTGTACCCCCAGCAGGCCCAGGTAACGCCAGAGGAAGCGTATGGTGCCAAGCCGTGCCTCGTCCTCTCCGGAAACGTCCGTCCCGTCCAGGAAGGCGGACAGAAGGACGAAAGCTCCCTCCGGCTCCCCTGCGGCCCGGGTCTTGATGACGATCTCCGCGGCGAGGGTCGCCGCCATGATTTTGTAGAGGCTCGCCTTGAGCTGCATGTGGAAGCCCGTCACCTCGAAGTCCGTAATCTTGGAGGACTCCTTAGCCTTGTCCTCGTAGAGCCAGACGCTGCCGCTGTTGAAGGGCTGCACGAGCGAGCGCATCCTGCTCTTGGGGCCGCCGTAGAGCAGGCTGGTCTTGAGCCCCTCTTCCCTCGTGAGCATGGTGACCAGGCCGTTGTTTTTGCCCGTCGCCCGTACGCTGAGTATGATTGCCTGCATCCTCGTGTTCCTTTCGCCCACGACGGCCATTCTACAGGAAAATGCCGCCGCGGGCAAGCTTTTACTCCAGGTATGCCACCGCCATCGTGCTGAAACTTATCTTGCTGCCACGGGCGAGGATTCCTTCAATGGGATATGTTTCGCCGCTGTACTTGTCCGTTACCACGTACTTGTAGACATAGACAGGCTGGCTGTTCGTGTCGATTATGCCGACGAAAATGTTTGCTTCCGCCTCGCTGAACCCGTCCTCGGCCTCCCTGAACGCCCAGATGCCCGGCACGTCCTTGTCGTTCCAGCTGCCGTAGCCTGAGTTTGACGTGAGGATGTGCTTCTCCCTCGATATCAGGGCCGGGCCTTCCAGCTGGGCGGCCCTCTCATCCCCCGTATTCCTGAAATACTGGGCCAGGGCTGCCTTGGACTTCTGAAGGACGGACCTGTTTGCGTATATCTCTGTCAGTTCGAAAACCGTCGGGACTTCCCACTGCAGGCTTCCGATCGCGCAGGCATAGTTTTTTCCGCAGCTCGATATGTATTCAGTGAATGCGGTCCCCCGTTCTGTCTGGCTCCTTATGATTCTGCCGTTGCCGATGCTGTTCTCTTTCGTATTCGTTTTTATGGGGGCGCCTCCCATTTTTACGGGATTGGGCGCGCCCCTGGGCATGGAGACTGCCACGCCCTCCAGCTTGCTCTTCTTGCCGTACAGCCTTCCCCATCCGTATCCTTCCTTTTCTTCGAAGAAGGAGTCCAGGACGACGAGCATTTTCCGCCCCTTGTCGCCGGGGCAGATGATTCCGACAGGCTCCAGTCCTCCGTCCGTGCGGCTTGCAAGGTATCCGGGACTCAGTATTTCCCCGCCCGCAAGCACGATGTCCCCGGTTTCTGCCTGTTCCAGCGTGCGGATTCCGGGGCTGACCTGGCTTTCCTCCAGGGCAGGGCTGTCCGTTCCTCCGGGGACGGCCTCTGCTCCGGTGCTATCCGCCGTTTCCGTGGCTTCCTCCTCTGACGGGGGGGCAATGACCGCCTCTTCTGTGGGGGCCGCTGCTCCCGGGGCTGCCGCGGGTTTCTGCGCAGGCTGCTGGTAGGCCGGCGTGTCCCGGGCAGTTCCGTCATCATCCGTGCCGTTCGTGCAGGAGGGCAGGAAGGACAGGAGCGCGAGCGTGAAAGCTGCGATGCAGACGCGTCCGCAAGGGTTGCAGGCCGCGGGGCCCCTCTTTTCGGTTTCTTTCATATATTCTCCTTGGAAGCTTTTGCTTTCAGGCGGGCCGGAAGCACGCCTTTCAACTTCCTCTTGACTATACTCTGGTAGCTGAAGGGTATCTTTCGTACAATTCAGCCGGAATTTTTTTGTTTTTTTTCCGACCGCGGAGCTGGCATAGACAAGGATGGAGAAAAGTGCTAATATATACGCCAATTGCCAATATCGAGGTATCGTGATGATTTTTCCATTGGAAAATTTGGTTAAGTTCAAGGACAGCATTTATGAGATAACGGCCGCCGCAAGCCGCCGCGCCTACCAGCTGGCGATGCTCAAGGATCCGGTCGTCGAGGAGAACGACGGTAAGGTCGTGAGCGTTGCGGCCAAGCAGCTTTTTTCTAATGAGGTTCATTACCGCATTGAGCAGCAGTCATGAGGCTCATGCGATAGAATTTTTAATCTATAGTTTTATGGAAGTGTTGAGATGACTCTTTTCGCTGGGATTCTTTCTGTCAAGGCGATTACCTTTCTTTTGTTTTTCGTCTTTACTATTGCGGCTGTCGGCTATCTTCTCGGCAGGATTACGATAAAAGGTGTCTCCCTCGGGACTGCCGGGGTGTTCATCATCGCCCTGCTCGCGGGAGCTTTCTTTTATAAGGCCCTGGATGCCCAGCTCGCCATCAAGGTCGGTGACGTGAGCAAGTCTTATACGGGCAACGCGCTCAAGGTCATAGAGAACCTGGGGCTTATCCTGTTCGTCACGTCGGTCGGATTCATCGCCGGGCCGAACTTCATCGGGAACTTCAAGAAGAACTTCAAGTCCTACGTCCTTATCGCCGTCGTCGTCATCGTGTTCGGCGGCCTGTCATGCGCGGGCTGCATCGTCTTTGACAACAAGGTCTTCGGCCGTGACCTGGAGGAGGCGGGCGCGATGCTCGTCGGCCTCCTGTCCGGCTCGCTGACAAGCACCCCCGCGTTCAGCGCGGCCAAGGCGACGGTCAACGCTGACTTCGAGGACATCGTCGCGGTCGGACACGGGATTGCCTACTTGTACGGTGTCGTCGGTGTCGTCCTTTTCGTCCAGATCATACCGAAGATTCTCGGCGCGGACATGGCCGAGGAGCGGAAGAAGATTGTCGTCGCGAGCACCGGGACCGTCAAGAAATTCAACGGCAAGCTGATTGAGGTGGACACATTCGGCTTCATGCCTTTCTCCCTGGCGGCTGTCCTGGGACTCCTCATCGGGTCCTTCAAGTTCGGGAACTTCTCCCTGACGACGACCGGAGGCTGCCTCCTCGTTTCCCTGATGCTCGGTCACTTCGGCCACTTCGGCAAGCTTTCCATGACCCCGAACAACGAGACGCTCAAGGTCTTCCGCGAGCTCGGCCTGATGCTCTTCCTTATCGGTGCCGGTATCCCCGGAGGCGCGAACTTCGCCAAGTACTTCGAGGCCGTCTACTTCATCTACGGTGTCGTCATGACGACGCTCCCGATGGTCGCGGGCTACCTCTTTGCCCGCTACGTCCTTCGCCTGAGCCTCCTGAACAACCTTGGCTCCATAACGGGCGGCATGACCTCAACGCCTGCCCTCGGGACCCTGATCAACACGGCGGGAACAGAGGATGTCGCCTCTGCCTACGCTTCTACCTATCCGGTCGCCCTCATCGCGGTCGTCATCGTATCGCAGGTTCTGATACTGATTTTCAGGTAGCAGGAACCGCTGTGTGACTGAAAGCCCCGGGACATCCGCTTCCGGGGCTTTTTTTATGTTTTTTTGTCAAAAATGCAGTCAAGCACTTGACACTCTCGGGCAAAGAGTATATGATGTTGAACATCACGGTGGCATAGTCCAGTCGGTAGAACAACGGACTCATATTCCGTATGTCAGAGGTTCGATCCCTCTTGCCACCATAGTTTTTCAAGTTTTGGCAATCTCTTGTAAACAAGGGGCTTGACAAAGAAAAAAGAATACTGTAAAGTATGCTTGCTTGAATGACTTGCCGAAGTAGCTCAGCTGGTAGAGCGGAGGACTGAAAATCCTTATGTCATCAGTTCGATTCTGATCTTTGGCACTGAAAGCCTCCCTTTCGGGAGGTTTTTTTTGTCTCCGTGCAGTTATGCCTGTGCATCGAAATCTGTCTTTGACCTGTTGCATTTGAGGGAACGTATGGAGCAGGAGACCCTGCGGGAATACGTCCCCGAGCAGCTTTCAGTGACTTTTGAGAAGTACCAGCACGGACTCCAGCTCCTGCACGTTGTGCGCGCGGGCAAGCTCATCTTTGTTCCTGTCGTAGAAGATGACCGTCGGGGTGACGAACACTCCCGCCTCGGACGCGCGGTCGAACCCCCTGTCGCTGTCCACGCCCGTCTCCGTGCCCTCCAGGTGCGACAGGCCCATGAAGTCGCGGACGGCGGCGCATTTCTTGCAGCTTTTCATCGTGAACATCTCGTAGCTTATGCCCTGCGGCAGGCCCTCGTCCCAGGTGCCAGAGTCCGAACCGTCGAGGGGGGCGATGCAGCTGAAAGGCTCTCCCTCGCCGTTGCCCTCGTCGAGGACTTCCCTTATGGCACGGGCAATTTCTGCCGCCTCGTTCGCGAGGGACCCGTATGAATAGGGCAGGTCCTTCCCTGCGAGGACGGCCTTGGCATCCTTGAGCCTGTCAGGGCAGACGGAATCCAACCCGATTCTCATGCATGGCAGGTCTTTTTCTTTGGAGCGGTAGAGGAGGGCGAAGGCCAGGCCCTGAAGTCCCTGCTTGACCTCGCGGAATGACAGGCCGTCCTCGCGCACGAAGGGGGCCAGCAGGCTGTCGAACGAATCCAGTTTCTCCAGGCCGGAGAAGGCAATCTGGTTCAGTATGGAAGAGAAATGCCGGGCGGGGTGCGCTATCCTTTTTCCTCCGGGCCCCGCAAGACCGTTCCGTATGAGGTCCTCGAACCCTGTCCCATGCCCCTGCTCCCCGGACCCGGAGCCGTCCTGGGGAGACATCATTCCTTCCCAACCGGGGAAGACTTCCTGCGCTGCGCTCAATTCCCGCCTCCTACGCTCTTGACTTCCTGGATGAACTCATCCAGGTTGTTGAAGTGCTTGTAGACGCTCGCGAAGCGGATGTATGCAACCTTGTCCACGTCGTTGAGCCGGGCCAGCACTATCTCGCCCAGGTCGGACGTGGAAATTTCCCTCGTAGTCTTGCCCCGGCTGTAGGCTTCGTCCTCAATCTCTGTGACGATCTGGTCGATGAGCGAGGTGGAAACGGGCCGCTTCTCAAGCGCCCTGTCGATTCCCTTGGCAAGCTTTTCCCGGTCAAAGGGCTGCCGCCTTCCGTCCCTCTTTATGACCATGAAGGGTTTTTCTTCTATTCTCTCGTAGCTGGTGAAGCGGTAGCCGCAGGAAAGGCATTCCCGCCTCCTCCTGATGCTCTCCCCGTTCGCCATCGTTCTGGATTCTATAACCTTGTCGTCAAGGCTTCCGCATGAAGGACACCGCATATAGCCTATAATATCCCGATTCCCGCGTGCGTTGCAAGGGTTTTACCCCGTTATTCCCTGAATCCCGGCGGTCAGGACGGCAAGCCCCCTCAGGGAGACGAAGACGGCGGCGGTTCCGGCGGCTATCAGCAGGTAGACAAGCATTTCCAGGAGATATCCGGGTTTTTTCTTGCTGACGGCCATGACGAGGCCCGCGATGATGCCGATGGCGGAGAAAGAGACCAGCATGACCGCCGTCAGAGAGGAGCAGAAGAGGATGATTCGGAGGCTTGAGTCCTGGAAGGACTGGAAGTTGCCCGAGAAGTAGAGCAGTAGCATGACGGTCAGGAAGAGGAAAAGGAAGACCGTGGACCGTTTTATGAGGCTGTAGAGGAAGCTTTGGCTTTCTCCCTGCTTTTTTTTGCCCGGCTTTGCCATGCCTCGATTGTACAAGCTTTCAAAAAAGTATACAATACGGGGCATGAAGCGGGTGCTTGGTAGTCTTGTCATCATTCTTTTGGCTGCGGCGGCAGTGTTCCTTATCGGCTGGGTGCAGTTCGGCATAAAGCCCGGCGAGTGCGGGGTCATGGTCTCCAAGACCAGCGGGACCCTTGAGCGGCCCCTCCTGCCCGGCTCGTTCGTCTGGAGGTGGGAGAAGCTGCTTCCGACCAACGTCAGCATGCACAAGTTCAAGATGGAGCCCCGCAAGAGCGCCCAGTCCTACTCTGGCTCCCTTCCCGGCGCGGATTTGTATTCCAAGATGCTCGGTTCCGTCCCTGATTTTTCCTATGAGATGGAAATCATCGTCCAGCTCTCGCCAAAAGCGGACTCACTGGTCTCCCTCGTGGAGAAGAACGAGATCTCAAGCCAGGAAGACCTGGACGCATACCTCGACAACAAGGCGAAGGTCGTCTCCGGCCTGGTCGCGGACAAGCTTCTGCCGTCCGTGATTCCGTCCCCGGACTCCTCGTCCCGCTGGACGGGATACCTTTCCGCCAAGGCCCTGGACAAGGCCGCCCTGGACAGCCTTGCGGCGCAGGCGGGGGAGGACTTGGAGGCCGTCACGCTCAATTCCGTGGAGATAAGCAAGGCCCGCCTCCCTGACATGGAAAGCTACGGGGAAATCGTGGATCTGTACGCAAGCTACAAGGAGGAGCTTGACAAGAGCCTGAAGGAGAAGGCTGCCCTCTACGCCGACCAGATGAACGAGGAGGACAGGTCGGTCAAGCTCCTCGAGAAGTATGCCGAGCTTTTGAAGAAGTATCCGCAGCTCAAGGATCTGGGGACGATAAACGAGGTCTCCAAAGCCCTGAAGGGGCTTCCTGCCGCCGAGCTAGAGGCGGCCGCCGAGAAGGCCCGGTCGGAAAGCCCGGCTCCGGCGGAATCTGCCGCTCCGGATGCTGCCGGGGCAGGCACGGCTTCGGAATAGGGGAGGGTTGCTTCATTATGGAAGGCAAAAGGCTTTACTGCATACGTGGCGCGGCATGCGCCGAGAACAGCAAGGAGTCCATAAGGGCTGCCGTCAGGAAGCTATTTGACGGGATTTGCGACGGAAACGCTTTTGCGGCGGAGGACATCGTTTCCGTCCAGTTCACGATGACGCGCGACCTGGACACATTGAACGCCGCCACAGCCCTCAGGACCTGCGGGACCCGGCTGGACGTGTCCGCCGTGCCGCTTTTCTGCGCCCAGGAGCCGGAGATAATCGGCATGATGCCCCGCGTCATCCGCACAATGGTCACGGCCTACATGCCGGAAGGAAGCAAGCTGCGGAACGTCTACGTGAACGGGGCCGAGGTACTCCGGCCTGACCTTGCCGGGCTGCGCCCCAAACAGGCGGAGGCGCAATGAACATCTGGACGGTCACGCGGGAATATGCCGGGATAGCCGAGGCGGGCGGGGTCAAGAACGTCACCTGCTCGCTGAGCGAGAGCCTTGCGAAATCCGGCGAGAAAGTCACCCTCTTCATTCCCCTCTACGGCTGCACGGACCTGTCGACGGTCGAGGACTTCTGCTGCTGCTGGCACAAGCCCGTCAGAATCCAGGTGTGCGGCCACGAGATGACCGTCACCTTCAGCCATGGCCGGCGGAACGGGGTTGACATCGTCTTCATCGGCAACAGGGCCTTCAGCGAGAAGAAGGCGGTCTACACCTACACCGAGGAGGAGGAGCGGCAGAATCCAGCCCACCGCAAGGGGCAGGGGCACGAGGACGCGCAGTTTTTGAACACCCTCTTTCAGAAAGCGGTCGTCGCCTACGGGGAAACCTGCTCCAAGGAAGAGAACCCGTCCATAATACACTGCCACGACGCGACCGCCGCCATGCTCTGCGTGTTCGTCCTCTTCGCACGGAAGGAGAGCAAGACCCTTGCCTCCGTCTACCGGCACACCCGATTCGTCGTCACGATACACAATGCGGGTGCGGGCTACCACCACGAATACAGTTCGCTCGACGCGGCCGCTTATTTCACCGGGCTGGACAAGGACTTCCTGGCACGGGGGCTGAACGGCCAGTGCGTGGAGCCCTTCCTGCTCGCCGGTGGCTTTTCCTGCATCACGACGGTATCCCCACAGTATGCCGAGGAGATAACGGACGGCCTGACGGACACGGGAGGCCTGTCGCCCCTCTTTGCCCGCGACCACGTGAGCGTAACCGGCATAACGAACGGGATTGACTGCGCCCGCTACAAGCCTTCCGACACGTCAGTGTCCCTGCTGCCGGCCGCCTTTGACATTGCGTCCGGCGACTTTGACGGCAAGTACGAGTGCAGGAAGCAGTTCCTCTCGGTATTTGCGGATCAGAAAAAGTCCTTTCCCGATAAGGATGCGTCCGTCAGGCGTTACGGCTTTCTTTCCGGCGGGGGGGAGGGAACCGTCTACGTCGCCTACCATGGCAGGGTCGTCCGCCAGAAGGGCATCTCCGTCCTCGCCGCCGTCGCCCGGAGGATTCTGGATGCGGGGATGGACGCGCAGTTCATCTTCCTGGGGCAGGGGGAACGGGAGCTTGAGGGCGAGCTTGAAAGCCTTGCCGCCTCTTTCCCCGGCCGGGCCGTCTACTACAAGGGCTATGACCGCGCTCTCTCCCGCCTCTGCATGGCAGCCGCCGACATAGCGGTGTTCCCCAGCAACTTCGAGCCATGCGGCACGGAGGATTTCATCGCCCAGATGTACGGAACGATATGCCTTGCCCATGCGACCGGCGGGCTCAAGAAGATAATCGACGGCGAGACAGGCTTCCTTTACCAGCCGAACGATGCGGACACACTCTTCCGCTACCTGAGTTCACTCGTCCGCATTGCCTCCCAGGCGGGCAGGGATATCTTCCGCTCCATGCTCAGCTACACGGCCCGCTATATAACCGACAACTACTCGTGGGACAAGGTCGCTCGTGAGAGTTACCTTCCCCTGTTCAAAAGGCTTCTTGAGGAGTGATTCTGATGAAGAAAGAAAATCTGCTTGTACTTTTGGGATGCCTTGCGATTGCCTTGGCAGGATGCTCGAAGGTGAAAGATTCAGTTCCTGGGGATTCCTCTGAAACTGGCTCTTCCACGCCTGAGATAGAGCCCGGGAAAGGCGTGACCGAAATCCAGTGGATGTTCTGGAATGACCTGGAGGCCACGACCGACCTTATGACCCAGGGATATGCGCAGGTCATCGGGAGGTTCAACAAGAAATACGAGGGCACGTATCACTGTACGCCCGTCACTACCAACCTTGAGGAGTACAATGTCAAGCTGACCGCCCTCATAGAGTCCGGCTGTGCCCCGGATGTCTTCATCTGCAATCCCGGTCCCAACCTCAATGACATTGTCGCCGCCGGAGCCGCCGCCGACCTCACTTCCATCCTGAAAGACAAGGAGAGCGATTGGTACAAGAGCTTTACGGGCGGTATATTCGAGCGGCTGACCTATGACGGGAAGATTATGGCCGTCCCGACAAACTTCGCCGCGGCCCTCGTGTTCTACAACACCGAGCTGTTCGACAAGGCCGGGGTCAAGGTCCCGGCGACCTACGAGGAGTGGCTTGCCTGTTGCAAGAAGCTTGAGTCCGCGGGAATCACGCCGATCGCATGCTCCGCCGGAACCCCCTGGTGCCTTTCCATGCTCGCCGGATACTTCTGCGACCGTTCGGGCGGGCCCGGCAACCTGGTGAAGGTCAACGAGGGGACAGGTTCCTGGCTGGACCCAAGCTTCAGGGACGGGGTCTCCAAGCTCAAGGAGCTTTCCCGCTACTTCCAGAAGACCGCCGGAGTCGATTCCAACGACCAGGCCACGGCCGCATTCTACAACGGCGAGTGCGCCATGCTCGTGCAGGGCTCATGGGTCATCGGGCAGATTAACGGGGCCAACCCCGGGTTCGAGGACAAGTGCGGCGTGTTCTCATTCCCCGCCATCAGGGGCGGGGCTGACCCCAACCGCATGATCGTCAAGACGGACAACCTCGTCATGTCCTCAGGCAGCAAACACGAGGATGCCTGCATTGCCCTCATGAAGGAGTTCACGAATGACGAGGCCCAGAAGTTCACCGCCGAGGTCGCCGGGAAAATACCTGTCACGAATGTCTCCTTTGACCCGGACAAGGCTCCCAAGCAGTTCGGCTATGTGCAGCGGATTCTTGGGAAGTCCACGGGAACCCTTGGCTTCTACAATGAGTCCCTTGCCACGACCGAGGCAGGAGATACCTTTGACAGCGTGATGGTTGATATCTTCCTCGACTTGTGCTCCGTTGACG
>JAFSSU010000147.1 GCA_017450845.1 Treponema sp. | reverse complement strand
TTCCTTGCAGAATCTTAACCGTTTATTTCTCATCTGTGCTTCTAACAATTTTGCTCTATCCATATTTCCCATCCCTTATTAATTGAAGCCATTAATATCTTCTGGAAAATGCCCTTTAAGTTGATTACAAGTTCCTTTGTTAAAAGGCGGGTGTATTTTTCCATCAGAATCAACGCTGTTAGTTGCTCCATACCCCCGGAAACTCTGTTAAACAGTGCATCGATGATTAAAATTTTCTCGTCAACTTTCAGGTTTTCTGCATTCGAGATATTATCAATATATTGCTCAGAAAGACTGTTTGCCGAAATCTGGGTACAAAAGCCCTTAAGATATAAAGATTCATCTGTAGGATAAACTTTTGTAAATTCAGACACATTAAACAAATCCTGTTTGCAAAGTGTCAAAGCAATCCATAGGTAAACATTATAAGGTTCCGTTTTATTAGAATCCTTGTAAAGAGTAGCTGCCTTTTCAAAAAAGGCATGGGCATGCTCATAGTCAGCTATATCGAAATACATTTGAGCTATATTAAAATAGTATTCAAAGACTTCATCATGGAATGTTATAGCAATTTTTAAGTTATCTATAGCTTTCCTAGTCTGAGCCTTTGATATACGATACAGAGATGTTCCATAAAAATAGTAATACCAATCCGTTTTTTGGGAAACAGGAATCTTGGCATCTTCAAGCAAATCAATAACAAGCTCATAATCCTTGTTTTCAAACGCCTCCTTTGCTTTATAATAGCAAGCAGGAGGAGTCACTTTTATTTTGCAACCAAGCAAGAACAACAGAAACACTAATAAAAAACAAAATCTCTTCATATATTCTATTCTCTCTTATCAAACGAATATTTTCCATAAAGAAATCGATGGAATTATAATAATTTCTTCCATAAACTTATTTTAACACAGTTCCACCGGCTTGTATAGTGGAGAAGAGGAAAATAGGCTTCAGCGCGCCAGTGCCGGCCTGTCAAGCTCTTTTCAGCAGACCCTCAACCGGGAGCTTTTGCCGGAACGGCATTGTCAAGCGGTATGCGGTCGTTCTGGGCCTACCTGAAAAGCTTTCAGGACACACCCGAACAGCCGTTCAGGACACACCCGAACAGCCGTTCAGGACACGCCTGAAAAGCTTTCAGGAGCAAGCCGAAAAGCTTTCAGGAGGGAGCCGAAAAGCCGTTCCCGGGGCATTCGCCTAAGGGGACCTGCCATGTGTCAGCACAATCTCCAAAAAAGCCGCTGACAGTTTTGCCAGAATGGTGGTATAATGGAAGAATCCGGGGTGCGGGACTGACGGACAGCCCCACTTACGGACCGGCAAAAGGGGCGGAATGATTATGCCGCCGGGGCCAAATCAACGACAGGGGGATTCTCTGCATGCAGTATTATGTGAACGCGCAGGCGGAAAGGAACGGGAACGGGACAAAGGAGTTTCCGTTCAAGACTATAAACGAGGCGGCGGCTGTTGCCCGCGCCGGGGACGAGGTCCGCGTCGCGCCGGGAATCTACCGGGAGCAGGTCGTTCCCCTCTTCGGCGGGACAAAGGAGCAGCGCATCACCTACACGTCCGAGGAGCCGCTGGGGGCGGTCATCAGCGGGTCGGAAGTCCTGACGGGCTGGAAGCGCTATAAGGGTGATGTCTGGACAGCCGAGGTTGAAAACGGAATCTTCGGGGGCTACAACCCCTACACGACCTATGTCTGCGGGGACTGGTACTTTGCCCCGACGGTACGCCACACAGGTTCCGTCGTCCTGAACGGCCGCATGATGTACGAGACGGCGACGCTCGAAGAATGCCTTGAGGGCGCGGCGGATCCCTGCGCATGGAACCAGAAGGAGTCCGAGTACAAATGGTTCTGCGAGCAGGCGGGGGAGGCTCCCGCTCCGGGCATTGCTCCGACGGAAGTCGTCGTGAACGCGCAGGCAAAGGAGATACGGGCGGGCCGGCGGACGGTCTTCTACTGCAACTTCAAGGGCCTGGACCCGAACGAGCAGGATGTGGAGATCTTCGTGCGCCGCAACTGCTTCATGCCGCGGAAGAACGGCCTTGACTACATCACGGTGCGCGGCTTCAAGATATGCAACGGGGCGACGACCTGGGCACCGCCCGCCTCCTACCAGGACGGGCTGATCGGGCCGCACTGGAGCAAGGGCTGGGTCATGGAGGACCTGGAGGTGTGCAACAGCCGCTGCTGCGGCATCTCTCTGGGAAAATACCGCGACAAAGAGAACGACATGTACTTCTACACGAAGCACCTCAAGAGCCCCACACAGATGGAGCGCGACGCCGTGTGCCGCGGCCAGTACCACGGCTGGACCAAGGAGCGGGTCGGCTCCCACCTGATCCGCCGCTGCCACGTCCACCACTGCGAGCAGACGGGAATCGTCGGGCGGATGGGAGCGGTGTTCTCCACGATCGAGGACTGCCACATACACCATATCTGCAACTCGCAGCAGCTCGGCGGTGCGGAGACGGCGGGAATCAAGCTGCACGCGGGCATAGACGTGCTCATCAGGCGGAACCACATCCACGACTGCATCATGGGCGTGTGGCTGGACTGGGAGGCGCAGGGCGCGCGAGTCTCGCAGAACCTCATGTACAACAACGAGATGCCGGAAGGACGCGAGAAGGCGAAGGGGGCAATGTTCTCCACCGACGTGTTCGTCGAGGTCGGCCACGGCCCCACGACGATCGACAACAACCTCCTCTTGTCCAAGGTTTCCATCACGATACCGAGCGAGGGAATCGCCGTCGTGCATAACCTTGTCCTCGGCTCATTCAGCCTGATAAACTCAGGCGTGGACAGCATCGTGAACGAGCAGCGCGAGCCGCGCTATACCCCCTACCACATCCGCCACCGCACAGAGGTCGCAGGCTTCATGACTATCCTGCACGGGGACGACCGGATTTACAACAACATCTTCGTCCAGCAGAAGGCGGTGACCGACGAAAAGAAGACTGCGGCCGACGCCGACTACGAGCGCGTAGGAACCGCGCCGTTCGACATCTTCCCGACATACGAAAGCTGGATTGCAAACTTCATGATTGGCAAGGAGCCGGACATGATGGAACTGGGCAAGCACCACTTCGGCCACCTGCCGGTCTGGCTTTCGGGAAACGCCTACTTCAACGGGGCGAGCGTCTGCAAGCACGAGAGCGGGCATCTGGTCGGAGAGGGCAAAGCTCAGATTGACTTGGACGGCGGAATTCTCAGGAACAACCTGGCGGAACTGCTCGGCGGATATACTGCGGGCGTAATATCGACGGCGGTGCTGGGCACGGCATTTGAGCCTGAGCAGCGGTTCGAGAACCGGGACGGGAGCGACATTGTCTTCAACGAGGACTTCTTCGGCAACCACCGGGGAACTTCGGTCATTCCCGGTCCCTTCGCCAGCCTGAGCGACGAGGTGAGGCTCCTGTAGGGGTAAGCCTATGCACACCTGCCGCCGCATTTACGGCAGATGATTTCCGTCTTGGACGGATCGGCGACTGACTCCTCCAGAATCAGCTCGCCGATGCAGTCGGCCTCGATTTTACCGCCGAGCGGATTCTTGATGCTGTCGATTTTTCCTTTGACATCAGCCCGAACCGTGCTCCGCTCAAAGGCAAGGTCGCAACCTTCCATCGAACAGTTCACGAGCGTGAGGTCGCGGCAGTAGCACAGCGGCTGAGTCCCGATGATGCGGCAGTTCACGAGCGTGAGCTTTTCCGAATACCAGCCGAGGTATTCGCCCCGGATGACGCTGTCGCGCACGGTCACGTTTCTGGAATGCCAGAAGGCATCCTTCGTGTCCAAATCCGAATCCGCTATCTCTATGTCGCTGCAGTACTGGAACGAATACTTGCCTTTCATCGAAAGCGAGCGTATGTCCGCCCCTGCCACTTCAAAAAAAGGATATTCCGAGGACTCGATCGTCACGTTCCGGACGGTCAGATTACGGCATTTCCAGATGAATTCCTCCGAGCTGGCGCTTGAGTTCCTGAGGGTCACGCCGTCGCACTCGCGGAGGGCCTTTATTCCGTTCAGGCGGCAGCCGTCCAGCACGACGTTCCTGTCATACCAGAGGGCGGCGCGGCAGTTCTGCGTAAGCTCGCAGCCGGAGATTTCCGCATCAGAAACATGCCAGAAGGGATAGCGCAGGTTCATCCGGCAATTGCGCACCTGTATGCCGGACGACTCCTTGAGGGCAGACTCCCCGTCCGCCGGTCCGTCAAACGTGCAGTTTTCGACAATCGCGTCCTTCACCGCGTACAAGGCCCTCTCCTGGTCAAATGTCTGGTTCCTGTATTCCATCGTCGTCTCCCCTAAAGCTACCGTGTGTTTCTTTCGTAAATATACTGTATAAAGCTGCCGCAGTCTAATAATATGTCTTTATAATTGATGGCCTCATCACGTCGCGGTATGCGCCCCCTTCTACTTGCCCAGAATGTTGTCGGCAAGGGCCTCGCGCAGGCTCTCCGCAAAGTTCCGCCCGTTCGTGTACAGCTGGAAGAGGAAGCGGCGTTTCTCACGGAACTGCTCGTTACGCTTCTGGAGGGCGAGCTTGAGATTCTCATAGTGCACCTCAATCTGCTTCTCATTGGCGAAGGCACGGATTTTTGCGGACAGCCCCAGCGTATAGCACAGGTCCACCGTGAACACGCCGTAGAAGAAGCCGACGACCAGGCAGAAGGCAAGGTGATTCGTGAACCAATACAGCCATTCAAGGATTCTCGGGTGGACAATGAAGTAATAGACCGCGCTCAGCAGCACCCAGTAGAACGAATACTGGGGGCAGATGATTCCCTGTATGTTCCCCCAGCAGGCCGAATAGTCCCAGAGCTTGATTTTCATTCCCTTTATGAAAACCAGCCCGGCAAAATACTCAAGCACGGTGATGCACAGGGCCATGATGACAAAGAGGACGATTTTCTGCGCCCACTCCCCCTTCACGAACGAAACGTCGATGAAGGACATGGTGAACAAGATTGAAAGCGAGAGCCCGTACAGGGGCAGGTAGGGCCCGGTCAGGAAGCCGGGGTTTATCCACTTGCGCTCGGGATTGTTCGCGGAGAAGAACCTGCGCCAGATAAGCTCTATTCCCCAGCCAATCAGGCTTCCCGCAAAAAACAAGAATGTCAGCACCAGAAACATGTTCATAGAATCCCCCTGCCCGTCACATCATCTGATTAAGGCCAACGCCTCCGTTCAAGTCTACCGGGGGCGGGTTTCCTGCCCCGGCGCACAGGCCCGCCGCAATCAGCGCGGCCATCCATTTCTGATTTTTCATACAATGCCTCCATCAGTTGATATGCCCTTACAGTATAACACAAACACGAGCTCTTTGTCACTCATACCAGGACACCTGCTTCCTGAGCTTCTCGAGGATTTGCTCGCCTCCCCGTAAGGCTCGCCCCGTCCAGCTTTGCGCTGTTAGCCTTGAGGACGGCGAGGGCACGGGGAAGCTTCACGCCGGGCTGCCATCCTTATGGAGGAAATAAAGAGTTTTGTCTTGAGAATCAACAATATACGGCTCACCGTTCACAAGAAAACTGTTTACAAGATTCCACCGGGGAAAGTTATACTGAATCATCCGATTTACATTTCCTTCCTCATCAATGAAAAAGACTGTCGGATTATCACTCCGTGCAAGCAGAACAGTGTGCCCGTCAGGGCAGGCAGGCTCCCATGCCCCTTCTCTGTTTATTTTTTCATTCAGTTTCCGACGCTCATTCCAGTTTAACATACAGCTTCTTATTCCCGCCGTCCGCGAAAGAAAGACCCGTCACAAGCAGGAGCAGCAAAAAGCACAGGTGTTTTTTCATATATACGCCTCCCTTACTGTTATATAATTGTTCTCTCGTTGTCGGCATCGCCCAGCAGCCGCTGCCCGCATCCCTTGTCCTCAAGCAGCATCGTATTTTTCTGAGGGACCGGCAGGCTTATCGTGAATACCGTGCCGTGGTTCTTTACGGACTTCACGTCTATGTCGCCCTTGAACTCCTTGACTATCTTGTAGACCATCGTCAGGCCCAGACCGGTGCCGGTCGCCTTGGTCGTATAGTAGGGTTCGAATATCTTGGAGGCAGTCCTGTCATCCATTCCCGCCCCGTTGTCCGCTATGTTCAGGATATACTTCCCGTCCTTGACGCAGGACTCGATCAGAAACGTCCCCGTCTCTTCCGTCTCACCGGACCCGCAGCCTGAGTCAGCAGGAACAGCGGCAAAGCGTTCCTCGATTGCGGCGAGGGCATTCTGGGCAAGGTTTATGACCAGCTCGCGGAACAGCTTCCCGTCAATCAAGAGGCGGGGCGAGGCCTTGCACAGGCGCAGCACGACGCCGACACCTTTTGACTCGAATTCCGGCGTGAAGAAGCCCGCGATTTTTTCGATCAGCACGTCCGGATCGCTCAGGCTCATGTTCACCTGCAGGGGGCGGACGGCAAAGAGGAAATCGACGACGATCTTGTTCAGGTTGTCTATCTCCTCGTTTATGACGGCAAGGTAGTCCTCCATGAACTTCTCTTTGGGAAGCAGCCCGTCCCCCTCCCGGGATTTTCTGACCGCCTTCTGCAGAAGCTGGATGTGGATGCTGATTGCCCCGAGGGGGTTCTTTATCTCGTGCGCGACGGAGGCGGCAAGGTTGGTCAGACCGGCAAGGCTTTCCATGCGGTGCAGCATGACTTCCTGCTGGGTACGCTCGGTGATGTCCTCCACGGTTATGACCGACCCGGCGATGGTCGTGTCGAACGCGCTTCCCTCCTCGTTCGCCTGTTTTTCCACGAGGGGGACAATCTTTATCGTGATGAAGCGGGTCTTGTCACCGGCGGAAAGGGAGAATTCCTCGCTGACGTTGGTCTTGCTGCCGGAGGCGCATTTGTGCAGGAAGCCGGAGATATACTCATCGTCCACCAGCTCCCAGAGAGGAACCTCACCGGCCTTGTCGCCGGAAAGCCTCTTCTTGAACGGGACAAGACGCTCCGCCGCCTTGTTTGCCCGTATGAGGCAGAAATCCCCGTCCACCAGGACCAGCCCCGTGGAAAGGCTTTCCAGCGCGGAGCTGAGGGTCTTGTTCTCCCCGTTGACGGAATCAATGACCCTCTCCAGCTGCTCCGGGGAAAGCTTGGAAATCTTCCGAGAAACTTTTCTTACGAACTCGCTCATGACAGCTGCTGCTCCCCTCCTGCCAGACGGCGGAAGCCCCCTCCCGTATCATGGTCTATCTGCATGAGGTTCCGGGCCAGCTGCTCCAGCGCGGCCTGCGGTCCCTGGTTGAAGATGGACACGTTGTCAGAAGCGACGCGCAGCTGCTCCAGGATTCTGCCGGAGCATACGGTACCTTCCGCGCTCGCAAGGAGAGGCTCCTGGGCCTTGATTATGCCACGGAGAAAAATCGTGAAGAGGACGCGGGGCCTGAACGAGCCGCAGGATGCCATGACGGAAGCCGCATCGGGGAAATACCCCTGGGCTATCCCGGCGAAATAAGAGGCCGCCGCGGCCATGACCTGCTCCGGCTTTATGTCCAGGTAGGACTGGAGGAAGCCGCCCACATTCTCGGGCTTCTTGGAATGTGCGAAGCCAGGGGTATAATGGAAGATACGGCTTATGACCTTCTCCTGCTGCTCGCGGCTGCGCTCAAAGAAGTTATATGTCCTGACCCGGCTGAGTATCGTCGGGAGCATCGCGCTCCGCCGCTGGGTGGTCAGGATGAAAATCAAATCCTCGGGCGGCTCCTCAAGGATTTTGAGCAGGGCATTCCTCGCGCTGTCCGCCATGCGGTCGGCGTTCTCCAGAACCATCACTTTCTTGCCCTCCCCGCTCTTAAGGTGTGCCCATGAGGAGATGTTCCGTATCTGGAAAACAGGGATGGAATCATACAGGAAGGAAGACTCGAGTTTCTCCGCGTCTTTCTCCACGGAGTCAAGGATTTTCTGCAAGTCATCGGGAGCAGGAATCGTCCTTCCCGGCGTAAGCGGCTCAAGCGATTCGTTTATGGACTGGAGCAGGGGGGCGGTCTTGGAGACCTTGTCATCGCCCTCCCAGAGAATCGGGCTGAAGCGGAGGGTGAGCTTGCGGACAGCCCTCAGGTACAGGTGGCGGGCCGCCTCCAGATGGGAGGAATTCTTCGCGTTCTGGGAAAGCAATGTCGCCTTGGCAGCCCGTATCTCAAGAGTCCTGTCACCGGGCCCCGCAAGCAGCATGCCCTGGCTGACCAGGACCTTGTGCTGCAGGCAGGAGGGGCAGGTGCAGTCCCACAGGCCCTTCGTGCCGGAAGACCTGCACGAGAGGACGCGGGCTATCTCCAGCGCGGTGGAAAGCTTGCCTGAGGCGGCAGGCCCCGCAAGGAGTATGGAGGGAGGCAGCCCCCCGCTCCCTATGTCCCTGGCAAGCAGGTCGGACGCGCTCTGGAAAAGGATGTTCTCAAACATTGGCAGCCCTGCCCGACGCAAGAAGGAGCCATGCCGATGTTGAGGCCGCCCCCTCCTGCGGGACCGGCAGGCTTGTGTTGGCAAGGAATATCTGGAAAATCTTGTAGAAGATGCTCCCTGTCAGTATCGGAGAGACATCGAACCAGGGCTGAACGGTCAGGATTATCAGGACGAGGGCGACAATGGCAAGCCCCTCCACTATGCCGAACGCGAACCCAAGGAGCCGGTTCAGCTGCCCCAGGATTTTTCCCTCAAAAATCTTACCGACGACCTGCTGTATCACCTTCACGATGAGGAAGACAAGGATGAACACAAGGACGAAGGCGAAGATGTTCGCGAGGACCTGGAAATGCACATAGGGCAAGAGCTTTACGGACAGAAGCTTGTAGCCGAAGATTGCCGCCCAGACAGCGATGAGAGGTGCCCCCCTGTCAAAGAGCTCGTCCACGAATCCCTTGAAGCAGGCAATTATCGCGAAAGCCGCGACCACGACGAAAAAAACAAGATCAATTATCGGAAGCTGTGCCATCATACACTCCATCTAAAATTATTTCTGCTATCTGCCGCGAGGGGCGGGAGTCCCCGCAAATATTCCCTGCGGCATCTGACATACGTTTACGAAGCTCCGCGTCCCGCAAGCCTTCCAGCGCTTCCCGGAGACGGGAGGAGTCCGCATCCTGCCCCTCAAGCACAATGGCCGCCCCCGCATTGGCGAAGAATCGGGCATTGTCCACCTGGTCGCCCCGGGTACCGCTACCCATGAGAGGGACAAGCAGCATGGGCTTCCGGCAGACGGCGCACTCCCAGATTGAGTTCGCGCCCGCCCGAGAGAGAATCACGTCCGCCGCTTTCAGGACGGATGGCATCTCCGCATAGATGAACGCATAAGGAAGGTAGCCTCCGTCACGCCTCATAAGCTCCGGGTGCTCGTCCGCAAAGGCCCTGCCCGTCTGATGCACGATGATGAAACGTTCCTTGAGCCAGTCCAGGTTCTCCGTCACGAGACCGTTGATTTGCCGTGCCCCCAGGCTTCCGCCAAGGACAAGGAGCAGGGGCTTGTCAAGAGGAGCCGTCAGCCCCAGGAACGCCCGCCCCGCATCGCCGTCATCAGGGGCATAGAAGACCGGGCGGACCGGGTTCCCCGTCACGACGCATTTGCCGGCCAGCTCCTCCTTGAAGTAGCCGGCAGTCTGCCCGTAAGACAGGAGGATTTTCCTTGCCCCCTTGGCATTCAGCCGGGTCGCAAGGCCGGGCGTGAAGTCGCACTCGTGGGTGTAATAGGGAATGCGCAGGATGCGGGCGGCAAGGCATGGCGGCACGCTGACGAAGCCCCCCTTGGAAAAGAGGGCATCGGGCTTGAGCCGGGCCAGCAGGAACAGGGACTTGAAGAAGCCCGCCACGATTTTGAAAGCATCCAGGAAGTTCCGGAGCGAAAAGTAGCGGCGGAGCTTCCCGGACGGTATGCCGTAGAACGCGCTTATGCAGCCCTGTCCGCCCAGGCTTTTTGAGACGATATCCTTATCCATGCCGGAACTGTTGCCCAGCCAACAGATGTCTGCCTCAAGCCCCCGTGCGGAGGCGAGGGACTTCAGCTCCTCCGCGACGGCAAGGCCGGGATAGATGTGCCCGCCGGTTCCTCCCCCGGCAAAAGCAATGCGGATTTTCTTTTTTTCTTCCATAAATTATCAGCCTTATTATAACGCAGCTAGGGAAGATAGACAAGGCAGACAGAAGCAGATGACAGAAGCGGATTACCCGGACGGAAATCATCCCCTCATCTTGACACAAGCCCCCTGTTCCTTTAATATGTTTCTAGTAAAAGTAGCAAGAAGGGGTGACTATGGCATACTCTACGGAAGGATTTTTCGGCACTTATGGCGGCAAGTACGTCGCGGAGGTCTTGCGGAGGCCTCTTGACGAGCTGGAGGAGGCTTTTGCCCGTTACATGGCGGACAAGGCCTTTTTGGAGGAGCTGGACACAATACGGCGGGACTACATAGGCCGCCCCACCCCCCTCTACTTCGCACCGACGGCGACCCGGCTCCTTGGTGGCGGACAGATATACATAAAGCTCGAGGGTCTCGCAAACACGGGGGCCCACAAGATAAACAACGCGATAGGCCAGTGCCTGCTCGCCAAGAAGATGGGCAAGAAGCGCATCATCGCGGAGACGGGGGCGGGCCAGCACGGGCTTGCGACCGCCGCCGCCTGCGCCAAGCTGGGGCTTGACTGCACGGTCTACATGGGCGAGGTCGATGTCCGCCGCCAGCAGCCAAACGTCGCCGCGATGGAGCTGTACGGCGCGAAAGTCCACGCCGTCAAATCCGGCAGCCGCACGCTCAAAGATGCTGTCAACGAGGCAATGCGCGACTGGGCGGCAAACCCGGACACGACCCACTACGTGCTCGGCAGCGCGCTCGGCCCGGCCCCCTTCCCGGACATGGTGCGGGAGTTCCAGTCCGTCATAGGCAAAGAGGTAAAGGCCGAATGTGAGGAGCGGGGAATAAAGATCGGGGCGATGGTCGCATGCTGTGGCGGCGGCTCCAACTCCATCGGATTTTTCAGCCCCTTCATCGACGAGAAAGAGCCGCGCCTGATAGCGGCGGAGGCCGGGGGCGTGGGGCCGGGTATCGGCGAGAACGCGAGCCGCATGACAGGAAACGCGAGCCGGGAGGGAATCATGCAGGGATACAAGAGCCGCTTCCTTCTGGACGAGGACGGACAGGCCCTGCCCACGCGGAGCATCAGCGCGGGCCTGGACTACTGCGGCATAGGCCCCCAACTCGCCGAGCTCGGGATGAAAGGACGGGTGGAGTTCACGGCGGTGCTGGACAAGGATGCCCTTGAGGCAGTCAGTTTCTTCGCAAAGAACGAGGGCATCCTCTTCGCGCTGGAAAGCGCGCACGCCGGGGCGGCCGCGATGAAGATAGCCCGTGAGATACCGAAGGACCAGGCGGTAGTCATAAACATGAGCGGGCGCGGTGACAAGGACGTGTTCATCACGAGCCCCGTGTTCCGCCCCAAGGAATGGAAGGAATTCTTGAAGTCGGAGATAGCCCGGCTTGAGGCGGACGAGGACGTGCACCAGGCATAAGGAGGAATCAGAATGGAAAAGATAAAGCTTATGAGCCACCTTGTGGCAGGTTACCCGACTGACGAGCTTGCCTTCACGGCGGCACAGGCTATGGTGGACGGCGGCGCGGACATCCTGGAAGTGCAGCTGCCCTTCTCCGACCCGAGCGCGGACGGCCCCGCCATACAGGGGGCCTGCACGGAGGTCCTCTCCCGCCGCTACCGCACGGAGGACGGGCTTGCCTTCATCGCCCGCCTGCACCGGGCATTCCCGCAGGTTCTCATCTATATAATGAGCTACGGCTCGCTCATATACACGCCGGGGGTCGCAGCCTTCTGCAAGAAAGCGGCGGAGGCTGGTGTCAAGGGGATGATCATCCCCGACCTGCCATTCGACCACGACGAGGGGCTCACGGAGGCATGCAGGGCGAACGGCATGGAGAACATCCCCGTCGCCGCACCGAGCATGTCGGAAGCAAGGCTTGACAAGCTTGCCCACGCGGGCTTCGCCCACATCTACGCCGCGCTCAGGACGGGCATAACCGGCACGTCCACGACGATTGACGAGGCGACAGTCAGCTTCCTCGGCAAGGTCAGCGCGGGCGGCAGCAAGGTCTACGGTGGATTCGGCATCCAGGACGGCAACCAGGCAAAGGCCCTCGCCTCATCGGTGGAGGCAATCGTCGCCGGAAGCGTCTTTGTCCGCCTGATAGCCGCGAACAAGGGCGACAAGGACAGGCTCTATGAGGAAGTCAGGTCGAAGGCCCTTGAGCTGACAGGCCGCTGAGCGTGTCATAGAAGCCGGGAAGGGACTTCTGCAGGATGAGGGGGTGCCCCTCCTTGTCCAGGAAGCAGTGGGTGCTCGTCCCGGTGCAGACCACCCGCCCCTTGCAGGTCATCGTGTAGCCAATCTGCATCTTGACGGCGGACAGCTTGAGCAGGGAGACATCTATCTCGATGATGTCGGAGAAGGTCGTGGAGTGCTTGTAGTCGCAGGTCACGGCGAGGACGGGGGAAGCCACCCCCTCCTCCTCCATCTTGGCATAGCCCCAGCCTATCTGGTCCATGAAGTGGACGCGGGCCTCCTCCATGAAGCGTATGTA
>JAFSSU010000146.1 GCA_017450845.1 Treponema sp. | reverse complement strand
GTCGTTCTTCCCTTTCGGGAGGCGGAGCTGGATTATCGTCACCTCCGGCTTGTAGAGCGGGGTGACTCCCATGCAGTCCTCGCGAGTGACATACGCCAGCGCACCGTTCGCCTGGTACCTGTCAATCAGCGCGACAGCCGTCGTCCTTGCGTCGCTCATGCGGATACCTCCTTGAGTCCTTTCTCTGCGATTACCGCACGGGCGGCATCGACAGCCGCCGCGAGCGCGGCCTTGGTTTCCTCGACGCTCTCGAATTCAGCCGTGATGTCAAACTGAATCAGTCCCTTCGCTGTCTCGGAGAGGTTTATCCTCACCCTCTTGTTCGTTGCCTTTTCCTCTGGCATTTTTCACTCCTTGGCGGTTCGTCCGCCGTTTTGTCGTAGCATAAGGTTGTCACGTTATTCTTCAAGGGCTTCACGCAAAGTTTCTTGAAGAACAAGCCTTTATTTCCTGTCCCCGCCGTATTCACGGCGGAGCCACACCCACACTTTCTCAAGCTCCGAGGCGGACATCTCCGGCACGGGCTTGGGAACCACAAGCCGCATCCTTCGGTACAGCATCCTGCTGTACGCCTGCTTGTTCCCGGCCCTCACCGTGGCAAGGTAGCCGCTGATGATGCCGTTTATGTTCTTGCGCAGGATTTTCTCCGCCTCGCTCGGAGGGCAGGGCGGGAGAGCGGGCGTTACCCCTCCCGTGTTCCCGTCCGCCCCCTCCGCACTGGATGAAAGCGGGATTATCCAGGGGCGGGTGTTGCCGTTGCCGTTCCCTTCCCCGCGCTCCTCCCCGCCGAAAAGCTCCTGCTGGCCGTCGGACAGGGGGACAAGCTCCTCCCGCTTAATCATCCCGACGGCCTTCTTGAAAGCCCAGTCAGCGGGAGCGAACACGACCGCCCGCCTCTTGCCCGGCGCAAGCCTGTTCGCACGGGCAAAGCACTGCTCAAGCCACGGCACGGAGCGGATGTGCGACAGGCAGCAGATGACCGCCACCTCCGGCACGTTCAGCCCCTCGTATGCCATCGCGACCGTCACGAGGACGCGGTAAACGCCCTTCTTGAAGTCGCCGATGTTCCGCCGTGCGAGCGGCGTGTCCTCGCTCGTCGCTATCCGCGTCTCGTAGCCGCAGCCCGCAAGGTGCGACCAGTAGGCCTTTGCGACCTCGATGTTCGGCGCGACAACCAGCATCTTGGCTTCCGGGTATTCCGACCGCATGACGGCAAACTCCGACAGGGCCGTGTCCAGCAGGTTGTCCGCGAAGCCGGTGCGGAGGGCGGTGAAGAGGGCTTTCGCGCTGTCCTCTCCGGAGAGCCGCGACTCGCCGCGCGAGCCGTCCTGCTCCTCCCACTCCGCCTCGCCGTCCACCGTGCGGAACTCCACGGGAAGGATTGCCCTGTCGGCTATCGCCCGGTTCCTCCCGTAGACGATTACCCGCCTCCTGCCGTTGCCAGCAAGGTCGGGGCTTCCGTCCCTGTAGGCCATGAACGCTATCTTCTGCCCGTCCCCACGGGAGAGCGTCCCGCTCGCCTTTACGACGAGCACGGCTTCCCGCGCCATCGGGGCAAGTGCCCTGTGCCATTCGGAACCTTCCGCCACGTGATGGCATTCGTCAAGGAACAGGATGTACCTGTGCCTCTTGAATTCCGCCTCATGGCATCCCGGGTCCATCCCTACCGCCTGGTAGGTCGTCACGTAGCCGTCAAGCCCGCGCGACAGGTCGTCCCCGTTGTCGGCGGCCCGCACACTCTTCGCCGTGTTCCAGCGCGGATCCGTGAACTCCGCCTCGCCCTGGTATTTGAGGGCGTTCCTCGGGACCACCCAGCAGATTCTCTCCGCAACGCGGGGAATGAGGTTCTCCGCCAGTATCACCGGAACGAAGCTCTTTCCCCCGCCCGGGGTCACCGACAGGACGATTTCCGTAATCCCTGCGCCCGCAAGGATGTCACGACAAGTGTCCACGACGGCCTGCTGGTGCCAGCGGAGTTTCAGCTCAGGCATCCGCTCCCCCGAACAGCTCCGGCTGAGCATTTTCCTGTGCCTCGCCGAGCGACCTGCGGAGCCTTGCCGCAAGGTCGTCCACGACCTTCTCCGCCTTTTTGGCGGCCTCCATCGCGGGATACCGCCTTGTCCTGAAGAACTCCTTCTGGAGCCTGCGCATGTCGATGACCTTCTCGACGAACGCCTCGATGTCCTCAGTCTTTTCCATCTCCGTCCCCTACGTACACGAACAGGTATCCGCTTTTCGTCGGCCTGCCTGTCAGCAGCCTTTCCCGGACGCTTGACCACCCCATGCCCGTGCTCTCGGCTGCCTCCACCAGCGTTCCGAAAACCTCGGATTCACCAGTTGCAAGGCATATCCTGCGGATTTTCTTTCCCCGCCCCTTGATGTCGTACTTCCCCCGTCTGTGTGCGTTCTTCCTGTTCTCGGAGGCCGTCACCCAGCGCAGGTTCCGCGCGTCGTTGTTCATCCTCGCCCCGTCTATGTGGTCCACCTGCAGGGGAGGGAGCCTGTTGCCGTCCCCTGTCGGCTTGGGAACGAACATCTCCGCGACCACGGAATGGACTTTCACCAGCTTGCCAACCTTGGACAGCGACACGATGGCGTAGCTCTTGCTGTTCTGGCTCACCGTCAGGATTTTCCCGCTTGCCCGCTCCCGGATATCCCCGAAGTTGCTCACCTCGTATATCCCGCAGGTCTGCGGAATCACCTTCCAGGTCAGCACGTCCTGCTCCGCGCTCATACGACCCCCGCCTCCGCCAGCTGCGCCTCAAGGCTCTCGACGGAATTCACCACGATGCCGACCGCGCCGTTCCTGTTCATCGCGTCAAGGAAGTTCTTCTGCGCCTCCGAGACCCTGCCGCCGGACGGACGCTTGCACTCTATCCAGATGGACATGCCGTCCTTGACCGCGTAGATGTCGGACACGCCGTTGACCGCGTGTCCGTTGCAGCTGAACGAGCGCATGAACTGCCCGCTCTGCGCCTTGCCCGCGCTGTTGTTGCACCTCATGTGCCAGATGTGCCTGACCGTGAGCCAGTCCTCCACCTGCCGGAGAACCTCGGCCTCCCGGATTTTCCGGGAAGGGCCGCCCATCTCACGCATCCTGCCCCGCCGTGCGAATGCCATCACATTCCCTCCAGTATCTTGTCCGCCGCCTCATGGAGACCGCCCTGCGAGTCCACGAAAGTCCAGCCGTCCCGCATCCAGGCGTTGACTTCGCTCTCGTAGAAGCGGACGGCCCCCTTGCCGCCACGGCTCCCGTTCTTGTGGTAGGGGATTTTCCCCTGCATCACAAGGTTGTATACGTATCCTTTCGAGTACCCCGTGATTTCCGCCACGCGGGCCACGTTGACCGGACGCTCGTTCAGCCTTACGGCATCAGCTCCAGGCATCTTCCACCTCCTTCAAGCCATTCACGGCGCAGGGCGAAGTCCACCATCCGGCGGAACTCGGCGACTGTCCCCGCGCTCCGCATGTCCTGGTGCTCCCTGCCCCGGCGGTCCTGCCAGACCCCCGCGCTCCACCAGAGCTGGCCGTCCGTCACCGTCGCGGTCACGCCCCTGTAGCACACGCGGGCCACGCCGCCTGCCGCCGTGCACCGGCAGTCATAGCTCGTTCCCCGCGACTTCTGCCATCCGGAGAAAGCCGCGATGAACTCCTCCCTGCGAATCCTCCCTTCCGCATAGGCCCTTACCGTCCCCTGCGGGAATCCCATAGAAACCGCCTCCATGCAGCCCCTCCCACTGACGTGTCAGTCCTCGTCGTCGTCCCGCATGTCGCGGATAGACAGCTGGTAGTCCTTGCCGTCCGTCTCCACTTTGCTGATGCGGAACCCAAGCCGGTCGAACGCGTCCACAAGCTCCCCGAGCCTGTAGTTCTCGACCGGTGCGCCGTCTTTACAGACCGCGCAGTTTTCGTTACACTCTCTTTCCATAAGCGTTTCGCTTGCCCCGCCCGCACAGTATGTCAAGACCACGTGGGCGGGGATTCCTCCTGTCAGTTTGTTAAGTCCGCCCCGACGGGGCGTTTTTTTTATCCTTACGCGAACCAGAGCACCTGCTCCGCGTACATCCTCAGGTTGTCCATGCGCCCGATGAAGTCCACGAACGATATGACGCTCATGTTCATCGCCTTGGCGCACTGCGACAGGTTCAGCCCGGTCTTGGCCGAGTAGCCCCGGTACAGGTCGCTCCAGACCTCGCGCTCGGTCAGGTCGCCGGATTTCGCCGCCCGCTTGACGAGGGCGACGAGCTTGCTGCGGGAGTCCGGCTGCCCGGGAACCGCAGGATCCCCGGAAGGGGCTGATGCCGCCATCTCCCGGACCGCCCCCTGCTCCAGTGCGGAGACCCGCTCGGTCAGCTTCTGGAGCGTGACCGCCACCTCGCGGACGCTGACCGCTGGGGATGCTGTGTAGTTCCCGGATTTCCTGATTGCGGGCAGCACCTCGCTCGTGACCCAGCGCTTGAACTTCCTTGCCCCCTCAAGCTGGCTCCCGAAAATCAGCGCGTACAGCCCGCTCTCGTTGATGAACATTGGAAATTGCTTCCTGCCTAGCTTGTCCCGAACGAAAGGACGCTTCTCTTTGAGATGGGTGGGCGTTTCGCCCACCCATCGGTCTTCCTCGTCAACATGCGTCTTGGTCGCCTTGTTGATGTCCTTGTACCCAAGGGCTGTCGCCACGTCCTTTGCCACGAACCACGGCTCGTCATCAATGACCATGGAGCGGACGGAGCCGAACTCCTCGTTCTCCCAGGTCATCAGGGCGTTCTCAACCTTCGCCGTTTTTGCGGCCGCCTTTTTCTCTTCTGCCATGTCCTTCTCCTTCCCGGCCGGCGGGAAACAAAAAACCCATAAACCAAGGGGTTAGGTCGGCTAAAACCTAAGTTCCGCCCTCAAATACGGAACGCCCCTTGATTCATGGGTTCTTCTTGCTTTGAGGTGTCTTTCTCCGAACGGCTAGCCGACCGTTGGGCAGGAATGTTTCCCTGCGGAAATCCAAAAAAAAGAGAACCTGCGACCTTTCCTCGTGTGGACGAAAGATGCAGGCGCGGCACTGCCGGGGCCGCGACCTGCGTGGTGCAAGTTCTCTTTCTTTCGCCTGCCGGCACAGGCGGAAAACCCCGCGTCCCGCCGCGTGTGGTGGCGGGACGCCGCAGGTCTCTGTCAAGACCTGCGCACATGGTACCATGTGCGGAAAAATTCAGCATTTGCTGAACTTGAAACTATGATAATAGCAAATGCTGAAACTGTCAAGCGATTTTTTCTAGCATTTGCTGATTTTTTTTCTCGACAATGAAGGTAGAGGTGCAAAAATATTGGGAGAAACGGCGGGTTCAGAGTTTGTAGACAGGATAGAACAGCAACTTTTACTCAAAAATCTAAAAAGAACAGCGTTTGCAAGGTCTGTTGGTGTGACAAATCAAGCGTTCACAGACTGGAAGCGAAGGGGTACAATTCCCGCTGCAGATATAGCTCTCCGTATAGCAGATGCTTTGAACATTGATTTGCGTTGGCTCATCACCGGGAAGGAGCCGGTCACCCCGCCCGCGCCCGGCCTTCCCCCCGCCGAAGTGCTTGCCCTCGCCAACGACATCTGCCGCCTCCCCGCCGAGTACCGGGACATCATCCTCCAGAACGTGGAGGCGTTCAAGAAGCTGTGCTTCAGACTGGAAAAGGCCGCTTCGCAAAATATTGGCTGAGGGAGTGGCTCTAGCCCCTGCGGAACACACGCCGCGCACATGCGTCAGAGT
>JAFSSU010000145.1 GCA_017450845.1 Treponema sp. | reverse complement strand
CTGCCTTTTTATCGGTAAAAGGCAGGAAAAAAAATCTTGCCATTTCTGCATTCACCGCTTATAATTACCGTTACCGAATCAATCAGGAGGTTACCGATGCTCTCCGGCTCCAAAAAGCTTATCCTTGTGATTACCGCCATATCCGCTTTTTTGTGCAGTGTACAGGCAGACGACTATGCAGCCTTGCTTGCAAAAGCCAGGGATTATGAGTCCAAGGGGCAATATGCCCATGCGCTCGGAACCTATTGGGATGCCATGGAGTCTGCCCCCGGAAAGGCTTCTGAAGCCTGCGATGCATACGGGCGGATTGCCCGCACCGTTGGCAGCGGAGCGGTCGGCAGCGACAATGACTCTTATACCAGTTGGATTATGATGTATACTGATTTGGAGTCTTACTGTCTTGAGAGCGGGATTTATGCCCTCGCTGTCTCCGAGCTGAAAAAAGGCAGGCCTGACAAGACTACCGGCACACTGTCATACAGCGCCGATGTTTCACTTGTCAAATCCAAAAAGTATGATGATATATGCTCTCTCTTTCAGACGGGGAATAAGGCCGTCCGGGGATTGAAGTGGAAGGCAGTGCCTGCTGACTTTGACAAGGCAGTTTCGGCGAAAGTCCCGTCAGGAAAGGATTATTCCGTTCAGTTTGCCCTTGAAGACAGGGATGGAAACATTCTGTCCAAGGGGGAGCTGCAGCAGCTCGGGAAAACATCCGTGGTCTATGTGTTCTCCGGTCTCTCCGAGGATGTTTCTGCTGCCATAGACGATGGATTCCGCATTGTCCGTTCCGCAGAATAGCTTTCTGCATGGGGGAGACGAATATGAAGAAGATGACGTTCGCATTGCTGGTAACCATGGTACTCTGTGTTTCTGCCTGCGGGAACAGTAACGGAGGAAAGCCTGCCGCAAAAGGACAGGCATCAGACTCCGGACAGGAGCTTGCAGTGAAAACCGCAGCGGAGAAAACTGCGGCAAAAAAATCCGGTGTGGTCAAAGCCCGTCCAACGGGCACCTTTTACAGCATGCAGACTGCGGTCGACGCAGGCAGCGGGGCCGCCATTGCCGACATGCTTGTTCCCGACGGATGGTCTGTGTACGGCTCCTCGCGGACGAACATCTGCGACTGGATGTATCCCATGCAGGGATATGCAGGCGTGCTGAATCAGGACGGGACGGTGTTCGTGGAGATGCAGACAAGCGAACACTATACGATGAAGGCGGAAAACTTCGGGACGACGGGGACGCTTGTCACCCAGCAGGCAGTTCCCGCGCAGGAAGGGGAAAACTGGAAGGAATATGCAACCTATCTGTATTACAAAAACGCCTCGGACTATCTGGATTACTTCTGCAGGACGCACTACGGCTCTTATGAGGTCATAAAGGACATTGAGCTGGGCAACAAGTTCGCGGGGGAATACCAGGCATACGTGAACAAGGTGGCGGACACGGAGGTTAACTTCGCCCGCCAGTATTTTTCCGTCAACGGGACGATACAATATGCAAAGATGTGGAGCGAGGGAACAGAAATATGCAGGCAGATTTCTTTTACCAGCAACGGAAAAGAGTATTATGCGGAGCTGACGATACCGACATTCGGATACGGAATGCTGATGCAGTCCGCATACGGATATGCCTATGTAAACATCATGACCGACTCATGGCAGGTTCCCTTCATTCTGGTGTACATGGCGGAAAACAGGGAACTCTTTGACAACAATTACGAGGCATATAAGGCCGTCGCGGACAGCATACAGCTCAGGAGCGAGTTCGCCGACCTGGTGAGGAAGCATTCCGAGCAGATTCAGCTGCGTTACATGCAGCAGACCCAGATTGCGATAGACGCTTCTATCGAAGCAAGCCGGGAGTACAACGGGAGCTTCTCAAGCACGATGGACAAGGTGCGCAATATGTGGGAGGACTGCATAAAGGAGCGTGATGAATACGTCAGGGAGGACGGAAGCCACTTCAAGGTAGATACGCGTTATGACTCCGTGTACCAGAGCGGGGACAGATACTACCTGGGAACGGACGGTTCTGCCCCGGACGGATGGACAAAGCTGAACAAGGCCTACTGACGGCACCCGTTTCCTAGAAGTGATGGCCGAAGCCGACGGAGATTTCCCAGCCCTTCTCGGCTTTGCGCCAGTCATCGTTGTAGTCCTTGATGATGAACTTCCCTATGTCAAAGCCGATGTTCGCGTGCAGGACGTAGCTCTTGAACTTCGTCGGGTAGATGAATCCCTCTATACCGGCGCAGTAGATGCCTTCCCTGACGCTGAAAATCTTGCCCGCAGAGACTCCGTTTTTCATCGCCCGGTTCTTGAGCAGGGCAACATCGATGAAGGGAGAAAGCTGAAGCTCCGCGTTGATCGCGCTGAAGAAGCCCCCGAAATTCGTCGTCACCAGGTGGAAGGGGGCTTCCAGGCTCAGGATGACAGCCTGCTCAGTCTCCAGCGCGAGGTTGTAGTCGTCTTTGTCCGCGCTGCTGTACCCGTTGGATGTATCGAAGACCTGCTTGTCCAAGGCCCCCCTCAGGAAAGGACCTATGTTCACGAGCTGGCTCTCGTCATTGTTTCCGTCCGCCTTGAACATCGTGAAGAAGCGCAGGTTGGCCGCCAGCCCCGCGTACTTCCATGCCTTGAAAATCTTGAGGTTGCAGTCCACGTATGGGATGATTCCTGCGGACAGCTCGCTGTCCTTGAAGCTCTTGCTTATCGCCTGCGTCGTGGAAAAGTAGTAGCCGTTACGGAAATTCCCCAGCCAGTCCACGCCGCTTACGCTCGTCGTCTGACCCACGTTCAGCTTGGGCGTGTATGACAGCCTGTCGTTGTCGCCGTCTATCCTGTTCGTGTCCCAGTTGTAGGAAGCCTCCACATAGGGCCTGAAGACAAGCGGTGTCGCCGTCCCGAGCTTCGCTATCGTCAGGGGCAGCGAGACCTTGGCCTGCTCGGCAAAGTAGGGGTTGTCATCGTATTTCTTGAAATCCTTCTTGCCTATGGCGGACTGGCGGAAGGAGACATCCAGCCGCTGCTTCCCGACGGGGATGGCAAGGCTCGGCCCGGTCACCACGCCGAATTCCGGCATGGAGTCCCCGATTGTCCAGGCCATCGCGGCAAGAAGATTCCAGCTCGAGACGACAGGCCCCACGTTGAAGGGAAAGCTGTACTCCACGCCGAAGCCGGGAGTAATCTTGGAGAAGTTGTCAGGCTCCTCCTCGGTGCCGAAGGTGCAGTTGGCAAAGAATTTGAAGGGGTTCGTCTTTCCCAAAAAGTTCTGGTCGTTCGCCATCACCGTGAACTGCAGGCCGGTGTTGGAGCTGTAGGTCGGGTACGGGACAACCATGAAGGACTTGCTGTCCTCGAACGAGTAGCGGGCATTGACGAGCTCGGCCTCCCCGTCCTTCTCGCCGGACGGCTCCCAGCTGTACTCGATGTTCTCAAGGAGGCGGGTGTTGATCAGCTGCTGGCGGATGTAGGCCAGGTACTCCTCAAGCTCCTCCCTGGACGCGAACAGCCTGTCCTTCTCTATGGGGGAGATTTTCCGCATCAGCATCTTGGGGTCGGTCTTTTCTTTGGAATCAAAAACAACGCTGCCTATTTTGTACTGCTCGGCAGCGGCGGAGAAAAACAAAAAGCAGAGGCAGGCGAGGCAGGCGAGCTTCCTTGACATCAATATGCGCCTATCCCCCGCAAGACGACCCAGATGGTCTTGACCATTATCCAAAGGTCGAGCCATACGGACCAGTTCTGTATATAGTAGGTGTCCAGTGTAATCCGTTCCTCATATCCCGTGTCGCTCCGGCCGGAAATCTGCCACATGCCGCTCAGGCCGGGCGTGACCGAAAGCACGTAATCGCAATACTTCCCGTATTTCTCCAGCTCCGGCTCCGTGACCGGGCGGGGACCTACGAAAGACATCTCCCCCATGAAAATATTCCAGATTTGCGGCAGTTCGTCAAGGCTTGTCTTGCGCAGGAACTTGCCGAACTTTGTCACGCGGGGGTCGTCGGTGAACTTCCGATCCTTCTTCCATTCTGCCGCCCTCACGGGGTCGCTCGCAAGAATCTTGGCAAGCTCCTTGTCAGCGTCGGCCACCATTGAGCGGAACTTCCAGCAGCGGAGAAGGCTCCTGTTCTTGCCTATCCTGCTGTGAGCGTAGAAGACCGGCCCCTTGGACGTCGCCTTTATGCAGATCGCAATCACGACCGTCAGGGGCACGACGAAGGGTGTCACGATCAGGCAGATCACTATGTCAATCGACCGCTTGACCGCCAGGGCCCAGTGCTTGGTCAGGTAGTTGGTAGAAGAGAAGCCCAGGATTCCGCCGAAGTCCCGCATATGCAGGGACATGTTCGTGAACAGCTGCTGCTTGGGTATCTGTATCATGTAACGGTAGCGGGTCTGTATGTACTCCCGCTCCCGGTCGTAGTCGCAGACTATCGCGACCATTATGCCGAGTTTCTCTATGACGCGGTTGATGCTGCCCGTCGGGAAGAAGACCGGGATTCCCTTGTATTCCATCCGGTGGACGGCGGAATCCGTTATGATGAGGCAGGGCGTGTAGCCGAAGCTCGGGTTCTTGAGCAGGCGGTCAATTATGAAGATGGCGTTCTCGCCCTTGGAATATATGACCGCTGGAACGCCCCACCTCTTTATCTTGCCGAAGAAGAAGCGGGAGAACTCCCTGCCGATGGGGAGAAGGAAGGTAGCGAAGGGCCAGCCCAGGACAAGGGCGGCGGCGATGGGCCAGCGGTCGTCTGTCTCCACGTTTATGCTTATCGCTATGCCCAGGAAGGCGAAGAAGGTGCAGAGGGAGAACCTCTTTATCTCCTCCTGGGGGGAAATCAGGATGCCCGGGTAGAGGCTCGCCGCATAGAAGACGACGATGATGGCGGGCAGGTAAATCCAGTAGGTGACGAACGAGCGGAAATTTATCAGTGAGTGGTTTATCAGGTTGACGATGAAAAAGCCTATGCCGATGCAGAGAAGGATGATGAGAGCGTCTATGATCATCAGGATGAGGCCGGAGACAAGGGAGCTTGTCCTCTTGAAGTTCTTGTGAAAGTATTTTTCAAATTCTAGTTCTGTCATCGCGCGGTCTTTTTGCTGAATTTCCTATTATAATTGTAACAATCGGGGAGCACGGTGGTTACAACTGCTCCTTCAGGCGGCCCGCTATTACGGCGGCGGCCTTCCCGTAGCTGTACTTGACGGGAAGGGGCGGAATCTCCCCCTCATCCTGCCAGGCCTCCTCCATCCTGGCCTCCAGGTCCTCGGCATCACCCGCCCTGAAGAATCTGACCGGGAAGTCCGCATAAATCTCCCGGAATACCGGGATGTCCGAGATGACCGCCCTGGTCCCGCAGCACAGGGCCTCAAGCGGAGGTATGCCGAATCCCTCGTAGAGCGAGGGCTGCACGAGCAGGCGGGCGGAGGCGAGCAGGACCAGGAGCCTCTCATCGCTGACATGCCCCGTGAACTCAATCCCGTCGCTCCCCTCCTCCAGCAGCCGCCGGGTCTCCTCGTCACCCGTGCGGAAGTTTCCGGCGGAGCCCACTATGACGAGCACCGCCCCCGTCTTCGCGCGGAAAGCGGGGAAGGCCTCAAGCAGGGTCCTGAGCCCCTTGTGGGCCTTGATGTTGCCGACGAATATGACGAAGTTCCCTTTCCTGATTCCGTCCAGCCTGCCCTGCCCCTTCGCCTCCTCCATAAAGCGGGGAATGCCGTTGCAGGCGACATGGACGGGCTTTTTGCAGGCAAGGAGCTTCTCTATCCTCCCGCGGCTGAACTCGGAGACAGTAAAGACAGCCTTGGAACGGAAGACCGCATATTTATAGAAGAATTTCCTCGCGAGCACGCCAAGCCGCCCCGTCAGGCCGGGGAAGTCCAGGAAGACCAGGTCGTGTATCGTCGTGTACACGGGAACCCTTATACCGGACGGAACGTTGCAGTAAGGCGAGAAGTAGGAGCCGCAGGAGTTTATCCTGGAAGCAATGCCGCGGGGAAAAAACAAAAGCTCCCGCAGGGAGAAAGGCTTCACGCCGCACAGGACAAGCTCGGTCTTAGAGGCGAAGTCCCGCACGGCGGCGCGGACCGCGTCCCCGTTGTCCTCCCCCGCAAGAAGGAGGAGGCCGTCAAAGCCCGGGTCGGCGCACAAATACGGCAGGACTCCTGCAAGGAAGCTCCCGATTCCGCTCTTGCCGTACATCCGGCAGTCAACGGCGAGCCTCATCTTGCGCCGCCTGAGTTTCTCACCGCCGTCATGGTATTCCCGATGGCTTCGGCCATCTGAGAGCGGAAGCGTTCTTCCGAGAAAGATGCCGCATGGGATGCTATGGCATCAGGATTAAAGGCCCCCTCCGCCTCAAGCTTCTCGAAGCGGCCGAGCGCGTCCACAAGGGAATCCGCGTCCTGCCTGTAAAAGAAGACCCCGGTCCTGCCGCCGATGACAGTCTCAAGCGCCCCGCCCGAGCCGTAGGCTATGACGGGCCTCCCGCATGCCTGGGCTTCCACGGGGATTATGCCGAAGTCCTCCTGGGCGCAGAAAAGCAGGGCCCGGCAGCGCTGGAGGTAAGACCTGACCCCCCCGTCGCTTATCCGGCCGGTAAAGCTGATGTCAGAACCCGGGAAGGAGGCCGCGAGCTTCCTGAGCTCCTTCTCCTGCCCCCCGCTCCCTATGACGACGAGCTTCCTGCCCGTCCTGCCGCATGCCTCTATCGCCATGTCGAGCCGCTTGTAGG
>JAFSSU010000144.1 GCA_017450845.1 Treponema sp. | reverse complement strand
GCTGCTTTTTCTTCTGGAGCCCGATGAAGGACATGGGCGAGCTTGTGCGGACGGGGAAATTCGACCTGTACCTGACCCGGCCCCTGCCGCCCCTCCTGTACATGGTCCTGCAGCAGTTCCAGTACACCTTCATACCCCGCCCCTCGTCGCGGCCATAGCCGGAATCGCCGCCTGCTCGTTCTGGAAGTGCGGGCTCAGGCATTACGGGAGCGCAGGGGCATGATGGATGACAGCAACGCTTTCTGACACGCGTACCCGCCCGAGAGGAAAGCTTCACCCGTACGAGTGGAATGCCTCACCCGTACGAGTGGAATGCCTCACCCGTACGCGTGAGAAATCTCACCCGGCCGAGTGAAAGGACTCACCCGGTCGGGTCTGGCGAATTTACTACGTTTTCCCCTTTGCTCCTTTTTTCCGCGGCTAAAGTCTTGACAATACAAGAAAAAATCCGATATAATGACTTGTTCCTTGGACGATTAGCTCAGCTGGGAGAGCACCTGGTTTACACCCAGGTTGTCGGCGGTTCAATCCCGTCATCGTCCAGAGTTCCCGTGAGGGTCAGGACTTTCGCGGGATGATTCCTTGATTCGGGACGTAGCGCAGCTGGTAGCGCATCTGGTTTGGGACCAGAGGGTCGCAGGTTCAAATCCTGTCATCCCGATATCTCCCTTTCAGTTCCCTTTTTATGCAGCAAAAAGCCCCTGCCTTTTCAGGCGGGGGCTTGGTTTTTTCCGGGATATGCCCGTCTAGGCTGACGGTACCCCGGCGTTCATAGCATTCAGGAATGCCGCGTTGTCCTTGGTCTTCCGCATCTTGTCCATGATGAATTCCAGCATGATGTCGTCCTCCATGTCGTTGAGGGCCTTGCGCAGGATCCACATGCGCTGCAGCTCGGCCTCGGTGAGGAGCATCTCCTCCTTGCGGGTACCGGACCTCTTGATGTTGATTGCGGGGAAGAGGCGTTTCTCTGCGAGCTTCCTGTCCAGGTCAATCTCGCTGTTGCCGGTTCCCTTGAATTCCTCGAAGATGACCTCGTCCATGCGGCTTCCCGTCTCGACGAGGGACGTGGAGATAATCGTCAGGGAGCCACCCTCCTCAACGTTGCGGGCCGCACCGAAGAACCTCTTGGGCTTGTGCAGGGCGTTTGAGTCCACGCCTCCTGACAGGACCTTTCCCGAGGTCGGCACGGTCTGGTTGTAGGCACGGGCCAGGCGGGTTATGGAGTCCAGGAATATGACGACATCCCTCTTGTGCTCGACAAGCCGTTTCGCCTTCTCCAGGACCATCTCGGCGACCTGCACGTGGCGTGTCGCCTGCTCGTCGAACGTGGAGGAGATGACTTCCGCATCGATAGAACGCTCCATCTCCGTGACTTCCTCGGGACGCTCGTCTATGAGGAGGACGATGATGTAGACATCGGGATTGTTCTTCTTTATCGCGTTGGCGACCTTCTGCATTATCGTCGTCTTTCCTGCCTTGGGGGGAGCGACGATAAGGAGGCGCTGCCCCTTCCCGATGGGGACGAATAGGTCGATAATCCTCGTGGAAAGCTCCGTAGGCAAGGTCTCCAGCTGGAATTTCTCGGTCGGGTAAAGTGGCGTCAGGTTCTCGAAGGGAATGCGGGTCTGGGCTACGCGGGGGTCATCGAAGTTGACGGTTTCCACGCGGAGGAGAGCGAAGAAGCGCTCCCCCTCCTTGGGGCTGCGTATCTGCCCGTAGACGGTGTCGCCGGTCTTGAGGTTGAACAGGCGTATCTGGCTGGGCGAGATGTAGATGTCATCTGGGCCTGGCAGGTAGGAGTTCTGCGGGCTGCGAAGGAATCCGTATCCGTCCGGCAGGATCTCAAGCGATCCGCTCGCGAATATGATTCCGCCGTGGTCGGTGTGGGCCTTGAGCACCGAGAAAATCAGGTCCTGCTTCTTCATAGGGGCCAGGTCGTCCGCCGTGAAGCCGAACTGGGATGCTTTCTCTCTCAGCTCGCCCATGCCCATCTTGGTCAGGTCGTTTATCTGAAGACGGGGCTTGGATTCGTATTCTTCGGGATTCTCTATTTTCTGCGCTTCCAGAGCTGCCTCAAGCCTCATCAGGTTGCGCTCGGTATTGTAGTTGTTGTTGTATCGCCGGCCGTTGTAACTATTGCCGTTGCCATTATAGTTGTTGCCGTTGTAGCGGCCGCCCCTGTATCCTTCGCCGGGCTGCCCCTGGTTGAACCTCCGGCCTCCGCCCTCGCGGTTTCCCCCGTTGTCCCAGTTTTTCCTCTGGTAATGTCCCTGATAGGAGGACCTTCCTGAATAGGGGCGGCCTTCACGGCCGTAGTCGTAAGCCTGATCAGGGCTGCTTCCTTGTTCCGAGGGTGAATCCTGCGTATTGCTTTGCGAGGCAGACGTATCTGAATCTGAAGGGCTGGAGCTTGAAGGCGGGTAATCCTGGGCGGGCGATGATTGAGGCTCTGCTTCTCCGAACAAAGAAGCCTGCCCGTTGTCGCTAGCTGCGGGCGCGCTGTCGCTGGCCGTCTCAGGCTCGCCGGGTGCGGGCTCTTCTGCCGGAGGGGTTTTCTTGACGACCCTTCGTCTTCTGACCTTTGGCTCGGTCTCTGCTGCTTCCTGTTTTGACTCTTCTTTTTCTACCTGACTTTCGTCCGAACTGTCCGAGTTGCGGCGTCTATAGGCCATAAATGTACTCCGTAATTCTATGAATAAAATTAAACATATATAGCAATTGTACCGGCGACTTTAAGAAGCCGCCTGCATAACAAACATAAAAATCACTGATTTAGGATAACCGTAAAAAACATGTATAACGTGATTCTGTAGCTGTGTGCTACATTCACAGTATACTATAAAGATAGTTTTGTCAACAGTTTTTTCCGTTACCGAGGGATGTCCCTGTTTTCCGCAGTTTTTTCCCTCAGGAAGCTGTCTATCAGGTTCAGGCAGTCTACCTGTATGTCTTCCTCGGCGGGAGCGACAGAATCCGCTCCCGGGCTTTTGCAGATGGCGTAGTGGTAGTCCAGCTTCATGGCTGAGGCGAGGAGGCGGAAGCTGGGGTCATGGTAGAACTCCGGGTAGAGTTCCAGCACGGTCGTCCCTTCCCGGCTCCACACCAGGTTCACGAGACCTGCCCCGTGGGGGGCGACGACGATTCTGGCGGAGGCGAACAGCTTCATCTGCTCTGCAAAGCCCATCTCCTCCAGGTAGCAGGTTTCGAATCCGTAGCTTTTCAGGACGGCAAGCAGCTCATCCTCGTTCAGTATCCTGCGGCGGGCGGAGCGGTTCCTGGAGACGTAGACCAGCCTGTCCGGGGCTTCCGTCCCATAGCCAGCCTTTCCGAGCAGGAAGGAGTAAGCGTCCTTGGACCATCGGGGCATGTGGATTTTTTCGTACAGCTCGTTGCCGCGCAGGTGGGAGAGCCTGAAGTTGTTGACGAGGGAGGGGCAGAGCAGGCTGTCCGCCTGTATGATCGTCCCGGGTTCTGCCTCCAGCATCTGCGGTTCGCGTATTCCCAAAAGCCCCAGGGCCTCTTTCTGGAAGGGAAGTTTGCTGCTGAACACATAGTAATCCGCCTTCATCCCGCTCGTCCTGAATATCCACCAGCGCAGCAGCAGCTCCACCATGAAGTGATAGTAGCCGTTCTCCAGTCCTGACAAACCGAGCATCAGGACAGTTCCGCTGATGTGACGGCCCGGGCTGAGGTCCAGTTTTTTTCCTGTCAGGGGGTTTATCTTCTGCGCGCTGATCTCCTCCAGAATCCGGCCCTTCCTGCTGAACGCCTCCTCCCTGCCGGAGATGAATTTGCCTTTCCGTATGACGAACATCTTGTATTCAGGGATTTCCGAGGTGTACGGGGAAAAGTCCCTGTCCCCGCTTAGGCTCGTGTAGCTGCCGAAGTCAAATCTGTCCGGCGGGAAAACTTGGATGCATGTCACTCCTTCCCTCGTCTTCCCCCCTTCAGGAATGCGCATGGGCCGGACTCCTCGGCGGGGGGAGTAGGGAAGCAGTCTCTTTGCGGCCTTCTTTATGACCTGGGCTATCGCTTTCATGCCGCTAGCAGAAGCTCCGCCAGCCGGACGAACGACGGGACGGAAATGATGCAGAGGGCGGACGTGGAAAGAACCATCAGGCTTGAGTACGAGGCATCCTTGCCGAAGAGACAGGCGAAGCTTGAGACGCTCATGCCGACCGGGCAGAGGCAGGAGATGAACACGACGAAAACTTCGGTCCTGAGCCCGGCCCCGCTCGCGAAAAGCTTCCATATTATGAGCAGCAGGATGAGGCAGACCACAGGGCAGGCGACCAGCCTGAGCAGGCATACCTTGATGACCCTGCGCGTGTAGGGGGCATCCCCCGTCTTCTTGAACGAGGCGAAGAGCAGGCCGAGAAGGAACATCGACAGGGCGGTGTTCATCTCGCTGATATAGGAGAGGGGCTTGGCGACCACATCCGGCAAAGTGACGGGCAGGCAGAAAAGAAGGAGCCCGGACAGGACTGCCAGGACGTTGGGATTGGTCAGGACCTTCTTTATCCTGAAACTACGGGACATCTGGTATTCCCCGTAGGTCCACAGCCAGATGTTGAATACGGCGAGGTAGCCGGTCAAATAGAAGATTCCGTCCTGCCCGAAGACCCCGTTTATGAGTGGAATGCCGATGAAACCGCAGTTTGTCAGTACTATCCCCACTTTCTCAAGTCCGTCCAGCTGCTTCGCGTCCTCTTTCCTGGAGCGGATGAAAAGGCTGACGATCAGAGTCATGACCAGGTGCATGAGGAGGCTCAGCAGGATGACGAAGGCAAGCTCCTTGAGCTTCTGTATGTCGAATTCCTTGTTGAAGGAGTTGAAAATCAGGCAGGGATTGACAAAGTAGAGCAGCAGGCGGCTGAGAAAGCCGCTTTCGGGGCTGCCGAGTTTGTTCCTCCGGGAGAATGCGAATGCAAGGAGCGATATGGCCAGCATCGTGATGAGCTGCTTGAGGACAGTAAGGTACATGATGCTATATTATAGCGACTCATGGATTAAAAAACAATCGGCAGGCCTGGGCTTTTCTACTTGACAGAAATCGGTAAAACTCTGTATAGTATAGAACACGATAATTTTGTTTGGAGGAAAAAGAGATGGCTGGAGCCAGTAAGAACTCTCGTACTACGGTCGCGACCCATAAGTTCATCCACGAGGAGTGCGGTGGAGAGATTATTATGAAGACCATAATGGAAAATGGCAGGATTCGCAATTATGCCGAATGCCAGAAATGCAAGAAGCAGGAGCGCCGCCCGAAGGATTTCAAGTAATAGTCTTTGGGCTTTTAAATATTAGTTTTTTGTTTTGGGGGTATTCCTTTGTCAGTTAAGAAATCATCTGCAGAGAAGAGACATGCGCAGAGTGAGGTTCGCAGGGTCCGCAATAAGGCTGTCAAGTCCCGCTGTCATACGGCGGAGAGAGCTTTTGTCGAGGCCGTCCAGAAGAAGGATAAGGCTCTTGCCGAGGAAAAGTACAAGGTCTTGCAGTCCGAGCTTGATATCGCTTTCCGCAAGGGTGTGAAGAAGCGAAATGCCGTTGCCCGCAAGAAGAGCAGGATGATGAAATTCTTTCATAAGAATTTCAACGCTGAGGCCGTTGCGGCCAACTAAAAATTATTCCGCCCCTTCCGTCTTTTGTGTTGCAGGGTTGTGGGCGGTAATTCTCTTGTTTCTCAAAATTCTTCTTGTTGAGGTGGGGTGTATGGCTGGTAATAAGATTACGAAATATGATTTGGTAGAGGCTATATATCAGAGTACGTCATACGAGAAGAAACTTGTGCAGGATGTCGTTGAGAATCTCCTCCTTGAGCTTAAGGAGGGAATGAAAAAGGGCGATACCATAGAGCTTCGTGGCTTCGGCACCTTTGAGCCAAGGCTTCGCAGGGGGCGGGAAAAAGCCCGCAACCCGAAGACCGGTGAGCAGCTTTCCGTGGCCCCGCATTATGTTGCGGCATTCCGTTCAGGGCAGGATCTGAAAAAAGCTCTTTGGGATTTGCCTGTTCCTTCTGACGGGTAAGGCATTGAGAAAATTCATCCTTATTCCTATTTCGGCCTTGCTTTTTGTGCTCGGCCAACCCAATGCCCTTTTTGAGGGGGGGCTTCCTTTCCTTTCCTATATAGCCCTCGCCCCGGCTTTCTATGCCGTGGAAACTTCTTCCTTGAGCAAATCTTTTTTTCTGGGTTTTTTATTCGGCTTGCTCAGCTATGCGGGAATGTGCTTCTGGCTTTTCCGATATGAGCATGGACTTTTCTATCTTGCGATCATCTCCTATTCCATACTGTATGGCCTCTGCTTCCTTTGCATGAAGATGCTCGCCCTTTGTTACCCGGCCTTTTCGTTCCCTGTCATGGCGCTGCTGTATTGTGTGACGGAATACCTGAAGACCTTGGGGCCGCTTGGCTTCAGTTATGGTGTGACCGGTTACAGCCAGTGGAAAAACCAGCCGCTTCTTCTTGCGGCTTCGGTCGCAGGTGTCTGGCTTGCTTCCTGGGCTTGTGTGTTTTTTTCCGCCTTGTCGGCACAGGCATTTGCCCTGTACGGAAAAGCAAAGCCCTCCAGGATAGCCCTTCCGTTTGTTGTGCTTGCCCTGTGCGCCTCGGTTTTTGTCCTTCTTGGCTGGCACGTCACCCGGCCCGGCCCTGATTCCCGGAACGTCACTGTCGTCCTCGTGCAGAACAATGCTGACTCCTCCAAATATTCGGAGACCGGCTACAAGCAGGACGTTGCCCGCCTCGTTTCCCTGAGCGAGGATGCCCTTGCCCTTTACAAGAACGCGGATTTCGTCGTTTGGCCCGAGACTGCCATTGTTCCGCCGATTCTCTATCATTACACGTCCCGCAGCGACACATCCAGGTTTAATGCCGTCTCTTCCGTCCTGGGGCTCATGGTGCGGAGCCAGGCGTGTTTCATCATCGGCAACCAGCACGTTGACGGGGAGGGGGATGACTGCAATGCCGC
>JAFSSU010000143.1 GCA_017450845.1 Treponema sp. | reverse complement strand
CGTCGCGTCGTCCTTCAGGGGAAGCGGCATCCTCCGGGCCGCCATCCGGGCGGCCAGGTCCATCAGCTCCTCGGGGAAGGCGGGCCTGCCGCCCCTGCCCCGATTGGAGCGTCTTTTGTTCTTGTGTTTATTATGCATACACCATTACTATGGTATGCCTTCCGCCTTTTACGACAATTCGCGGGCAAACTCACGGATAAATCTTCGTTATTCCCCTGACCTAACGCTGTTTCTTGAACTTGCTGACGGCGATCGACTTCTCCTTGGCCTTCTCCCGCCGGCGCAGCTCCTTCTCGTCCGCCGGCCTTGCGGAGGGGGCCGTGTCCCATTCGACGGCGACGCGGCGGTGCTCCAGGTCGGGGATTCGCAGGAATGTCAGGCAGTCCGCCCGGTGCACGGTGATGCCCCGGTTCCGGCTGACGTAGCCGGAGATGGGGTCTCCCGGCCTGGGCGAGCAGCATTTGGCTATCGTTATGAAGAAGTTGGTCGTGTTGTCAATCTTTATGCGGCCGGTATAGCTCTCGCCGTCCTCGTCCTTCCTCGCCTTCTTCCTTCCGTCCTGCCTTTCCTGGTGTTTCTGGGCCATCCTGCGGGAGTAGTCGGCGTTGGCGGCCGTCTCCGCCTGCTTCTTGGCCTCCGCCTCGCGGTCGATGAAGGTGGGGTCGTTGGCGACGAGCCAGGAGTGTATCTTCTGGTGGGCCTTGCCGGTCTTGACCGCCTTGAGCTGGTTCTGGGTCGGGTGGGCCTGGGGGCTGGTCAGGACCTCGACTATCTGCGTGTTCCGGAGGGGGGCGGTGAGCGGCACGATCTTGCCGTCCGCCTTGGCCCCGACGATCGTCTCACCTATCGCGGAGTGGATGGCGTAGGCGAAGTCTATCGCGTTGCTCCCGGCGGGAAGCTCCTTCACGTCGCCCTTGGGCGTGAACACGTAGATGGAGTCCCCGAGCAGCTCGTCGCGGAGCTTCTCGAAGAAGCCCTCGTCAGTTGCACCTTCCTGCCCGTCGCGCAGTTCCTTGAGCTGGTTGATTATGCTCAGGTCCTCCGCCCTGACCATGTCGTGGTTGGTCCCCTTCTTGTAGAGCCAGTGCGAGGCCACGCCGTGCTCGGCGACGTTGTGCATCTCCTCGGTCCGTATCTGGATCTCAAGGGGCTTCCCCTCGCAGATGACCGTCGTGTGCAGGGACTGGTAGCCGTTGGACTTGGGCATGGCGATGTAGTCCTTGAAGCGTCCGTCCATCGGCTTCCACAGGCCGTGCACGATCCCGACGATGGTGTAGCACTCGCTGGCCTTCTGGCATATCACGCGCAGGGCGAGGAGGTCGTACAGCTCCCCCGCCTCCTTGTTGCGCTTGCGCATCTTCTGGTATATCGAATAGAAGTGCTTGGCCCGGCTGGTGATGGTCACAGAAAGGCCCGCCTTCTCCGCCGCCGAGTAAATCTTCTTCACGGCTCCCTGCAGGTAGCTGTCCCGCTCGTCCTTCTTCTGGGCGACGATCGCCTTTATCTGCTGGAACGCGTCGGGGTTGGAGTACTTGAGGCTCAGGTCCTCCATCTCGTTCTTCACGTCGTTCATGCCCAGGCGGCCGGCGAGCGGGGCCCAGATGTCCATGACCTCGCGGGCGACCTCACGCTGAGCGTCCGGCTCCACCATGCGCAGGTTCCGCATCCGGTCCAGGCGGTCGGCGAGCTTCACGAAGATGATGCGGATGTCGTCCACCATCGCGAAGAGCATCTTGCGGATGCTGTCCGCCTCCTGCATCGTCTTGCTCTTCACCTTCAGGCTGGTTATCCTGGCCGTGCCCTCACAGATTCCCGCGACGCTCTTTCCGAACCTGGACTCTATCTCGCCCAGGCAGTCCGCGTCCACGTCCAGTATGTTGTGCAGGAAGCCCGACACGACCGTGTCCGTGTCCAGGCGGCTTTTCGCGAGCACGCAGGCGACGCGCATGGGATGCAGGTAGTAGGGCAGGCCGCACTTGCGCCTGAGCGTGCCCGTCCTGGCTATCAGGTAGTCCCAGGCCTCATGTATCTTCTTTCCGTCGTCGCCCTCGTACTGGTCCGGGAAGCTCCTGAAGAAGGTGTCGATCAGGACCCGGGGGTCGGTCTCCGTCGTGTT
>JAFSSU010000142.1 GCA_017450845.1 Treponema sp. | reverse complement strand
CCGGTCCTGCACGCGAAGCCCGCCGCTCCCCGGCGACACGGCAATCCGGGCGGACAGGTCGGGGCGGTCGGTCTCCCGCCCGTCACCACTGACTTCCGCAATCCGGGCGTACACCATGACGGGGGCAGCCCCCCGCAGGATAGAGCTGCCAAACTGCTTGCTCACGTACATCTTGTAGTGCTTCCGCTTGTCCTCATCGTCGTCGGCGGGCTCTTCCCCATCGGCAGGGTCGGAGCCGCCATCCGCTCCGCCGGAAGACCCGCCGCCCGCACCGGCGGCAGAGCTGCCGACAGAACCGCCAACGGCAGAGCCACCCGCACCGCCAGCAATCCCACCGGCGATGGCGGCACCGCCGATGGCAGCCGCCCCGACCGCAACGACACCCTCCACGACGGAGACGGAAAAGGACTTGCCCTTGTCCTCGCCCTTCTTTTCCTTCGCCTTGCTCTTGACCTTCGTATTGGAAACGTTCGTGGTCTTAATGTCGGGGAAGTCGGAAACCTCCACGTAGAAGCCTGCGAGCGACGTATAGGACTTTTCCTTGATGTCGCCGAGCTTGATTTCCTCGGTCGTCGTCTCATCCTTGCCCTCAAGGAGTGTTCCTTCCTCGGATGCGTAGCCCCGTCCGAGACAATTGAAGGCTTCCTTGGACCCCGGCCCGGTATGGGCATTCGTCAGCTTGCCCGTGCAGCCCTTTATCTCAACCCACATCTTCTTCTTCCCGTCCTTGTCAATATACGAAGACGTGGGATTTCCTTTCTCGTCCATCTCATAGTACATGTCCACCTGCATCTTGTCATACACGATTGTGTTGTCGTCGGACGAGATGAGCGAGAGGTTCTCGCCGCTGTCGAGGTAGCCGTGGTAGTCGCTGTGCTGCCGTATGGTCGCCGGGCGGTCAAGCTGGAATATAAGCCTGCACCGCTTTACATTTTCCCCCAGACCATTCTCGAAAAGGATTTTTGATGTCGTGAACGAGAACGCATCCACCGATATGGAAAAACTGGCGTTTTTAACGAGCGACCAATTCTGCTCCTTGTGCGAGACCGTATCCGACAAAGCAGGAACCGTAAAATGGTACTTGGAGCCGTCCTTCGCGTCCTTGGTCACGGAGATGGTTCCGGCATGCATCAGGTAATTGTCCAGAAGCTGGCCTGACCTGTGATCCGCATTCAGCAGGGACATAAAAACCGTGAAGCCGGAATACCAGCCCCTGTATCCGAATTCCCCCTCCGCCTTGTCCTGCTCGGCACGCTCCGCGTATGATTTGGGGTAGCCGGACTGACTCCTTCCTCCCGGATACCTCGCGGTAAAGCCGTCACCCGCCGTGTTCGTGTAGTGGCTCGCTATCTCCTCCATGCTGATGCCGAGCCTGCCCGCTTCCTTCTCTATGTCGAACTCCTGCATGTTGATTTTGCCGTCCGTGCCGACGGTCGCGAACTCGCCGGGCATGACGCTCCGCTTCTTGCCGGTCTTTTTGCTCGTCACCTCCATCTCGCCCGCAAAGGTATACACCTTGGATTCGCTGCCTGTCTCCTCCAGCGCAAAGATTGTCCCTTTCCTGCCCGCCACGCACTCCGACATCTCGATGTCCAAATTCTTGCCCTCAGCGGTCTTTTTCATATTGCCGATGATGCAACCAATGAGCATCTCTAATTTATTTATATTCCCATCCTCAGTATCAACTATGAAAATGGTCTCTGGCTTGATGACGAAAGTGCTCATATCCCGCAGGCTCAAGACAGCCCCGGAGTCCTCTTCGGTCTTTATGCGGTCGTTCTCGTAGATTACCGTGTCCAGCTCCGCGAACTCGTAGGCATCGTCCTCCTCGCT
>JAFSSU010000141.1 GCA_017450845.1 Treponema sp. | reverse complement strand
TTTCCCGAACCTGCAGCAAGCTGGAGGCAGTACGGAGCAGGGCAACATCGGCCTTATCATGGATGTCTTTATGGAGATGACGGTCGAGCTTGGCCGTACAAAGAAAACCATAAAGGAAATCCTCGGTATGGGCGAGGGAACTATCATCGAGCTTGACAAACTTGCCGGAGAGCCGGTAGATATCTTAGTAAACCATAAGCCTATAGCGAAGGGCGAGGTCGTAGTCATTGACGAAAACTTCGGTGTCCGCGTCACGGAGATTCTTCCGGCGATCGAGCACGTTACCAGCCAGATGTAGGTGAATGCCGCCCCGCCATTGTGGGATTTGGCGGGCGGATGTTCGAATGGGTGGGGGAACATACGATTTACTCAAAAAAAGTTATGGCAGCTGTAATAGGGGTTGCTACCATGATTTTCTTATCTCAGGCTGTGGGCGCCCAGGCTGCTTCCGATGCAGACGGGGGCGTTCCCGTGGTTTCCAAAGAAAACGGCAAGACCGGCTTTGATGAGAGCGACATAGACTTCTCTTCCTGGGGCGAGGGTGCTTCCTCGCAGGATTCGGCCGGAAACTTCCCGGCCGCGCCGTCAATAGGAATCGGGGTCTATGTCCGCATGGTCTTCGTCCTCGCTGTCGTCGTCACCGCGATTATCCTCATTTTCCGCTTCATAAAGAAGTCATCGGGTCTTGCGGGCGTGCAGGACGGTGACGATACCTTTTTGCGTCATGTCTCAGGGGTCGCCCTGGGGGCGGGCAAGAGCGTCCAGATAGTCACGCTCGTGGACAAGGCGTATATCCTCGGTGTCTCAGAGAACAATGTCAACCTGATAGGGGAGGTTGAGGACAAGGAGCTCGTCAATGCGATGAACCTCTGGTCCGACAAGAGGAACAGGACTTCCAAGCCGCGTTCGTTTGCCGATGTGCTTGACCTCTTCATGTCCAAAGGCCCGAAGGCCGGAAGCCAGGGGGAGAGCTACTCCTCCGGAAGCACGCAGGCCCTGGTGGACAGCCTCCGCGAGCGGTCCAAACGTTTTGAGGAGGGGGAAAGCCTATGAAAAGCTTGGTCCGGTTCTTCAGGGGCAGGCTTTTCGTTCTGCTTGCCGTATGTGCCCTGTGTTCCGTCATGCCCTCATGGTCCCAGAGTTCCGGCAACGGTAGCTTCCCTGCCGGGTCTGCCCAGGGAACGGCAGAGATGTCCGAGGAAATGACCGGGATTGACTTCCCCAACATAACCTTCTCCGCGTCCGCGCCGCAGGACGGGCATCAGATTGCGTTCAGCATAGAGCTGCTCCTTCTTCTCTCAATCCTGACCCTCGCACCGAGCATCATGCTCCTCTGCACCTGTTTCCTGCGCTTCTCCATAGTGCTGGATTTCATAAAGAGGGCCCTGTCATTGCAGCAGGTGCCGCCGACCGCCGTCCTGAACGGAATCGCCCTCTTCATGGCGATTTTCTGCATGAGGCCGACCTTCCAGAAGCTCTACACCGATGCGTTCAAGCCCTTGTCGGACAACGAGATAACGCTGACCGAGGCATACAATAGGGCCGAGAAGCCCATAAAGGAGTGGATGTTCAGCCAGATGAGCGAGAATCAGGCCTACAAGACCTATGTCGGCAGCTTCATGAAGATGGCGGGGATGGAGCAGCCCAGGAACCTGGACGAGGTCCCGATGACCGTGATTATCCCGGCATACATCCTGCATGAGCTGACCGTCGCGTTCAAGATTGGAATTCGTCTATATATACCCTTTATCATAATCGATATGGTCGTGGCGAGCATTCTGATGAGCATGGGAATGATGATGCTGCCCCCGGTGCAGATTTCCATGCCCTTCAAGCTGATGCTCTTCGTCCTTGTGGACGGCTGGGGGCTTCTGACGACCCAGCTCTTCAACAGCGTGATGTAGGGGAGGTGAGGGATGTCCGTAACTGAGATAGCGGGTCTTATGAGAGAGGGCATACTGCAGGTCTTCCTGCTGTGCGCACCCGTCCTGGGCGGGGCCCTGGTGATAGGCCTTGTCATAGCGATTTTCCAGGCGACGACTTCGATACAGGAATCCACGCTGACCTTCCTGCCCAAGCTCCTGACGATCCTCCTCATCCTTGCCTTGCTGGGAGGATTCATGTTCACGGAGCTTTCGGGCTATACGCTGAGGCTGTTCAGCCAGATCGGAAAAATGTAGGAGCAGGGATG
>JAFSSU010000140.1 GCA_017450845.1 Treponema sp. | reverse complement strand
CCCCGCCGCCGCCTGCCATGCGCTGACCGCCGCGAGGGGCAGCACTATGACGAAGACGTAGCGGATGCTCGTGAGCCCCTCTATGAACGACAGGGCATAGAGCGTCATGAGCAGGGCCTTCCTCTTCCGGGCGGGAAGCTCCCCGCCGGACGGACAGCCGAACGAGAGATTCAGGAACAGCGCGAGGTGGACGTACAGTACCGCGATCTTGGGCACGTAGTAGCCGCCCAGGGTGACGAACTGCCAGATGTCGAGCGACCAGGGACAGACGCTGATGATGGATGCCAGGAGCCTTGTCGTCATGCTCCTTATTCCCAGTGCCCCCGAGAGGGCCCATGCGGCGGCGAAGAGGACGGGCATGCAGAGGAGGCAGGTCAGGGTCTTGACCAGGTGCCAGCTGTCCGTCAGGCAGAAGAGGGGGGCGGACAGAAGCTGGGTGTTCAGGGTCCTCATCTCCGTGGAATAGCACCAGCCGCGCGGCCAGAAGGACTTCTCGAGGAAGCACTCCTTCGCGAGGGCGATCTCCGCCCCCATGTCCGAGTCGATGTAGTGGTCGGTGTTCAGGACGAGGCAGACGGCCAGCATGAGGACGAGGGCCGCCGCATAGAGGCAGAGGAGGAAAATCCTGTTCCGTTCGGGGAGCCTCGCGTAGAGGAGGGCCGCCCCTGCGATCGACAGGAAGAGGGGATATGACAGGAGGGAGATGATGGTCGGGAGCCACTTCTCCCCGTCGAACGCCCTGTGGAAGACCCTCTCCTCCAGGAAGGCCTGCACCCCGCCCGAGAGCGAGGAAGAGAGGATGACGAGCGCGAGCCCCCCGCAGAAGAGGGCCGCCGCGGCCAGGCTGAAAGCCCGCGCGGTCCTGGGCGGAAGCAAGTCCTCCCTCATCAGGGGGCGGTCCCGTTTATTTCCGCCGCCGGGACATCCGCCGCGGCCCCGACGTATTTCTTCAGCTGGGCGGCGGAGGCCTTGATGTCGGTGATGACGGAGGGACCTGCGATGCAGCCGCCCTCGCAGGACATCACCTCTATGAGGTTGGGGCAGTCCGGCGGGCTGGGTATCTTTCCTGAGTTGATGAATCCGTATCGCTTGAGCGCGCTCATGCCCTGCTTGCTCAGGCCGTTTATCCTGCCCTCGCGGAGGAGAGAGGGGTTCTTGAGGTTGGACCTGACGGCCTCGAGCACGCCCCCGCTCTGGGCGAAGTTCCGCCCGTAGCGGCTTGCGGAAGCCTCCCGGTCCGTTCCCTCAAGCTCGTTTATGTCCACGCCCTTCGCCTCGAGGAATGCGGAGAGCTCCTCGACGGAGAGCACGTAGTCCACGTCGTCGTCGTCAAAGGCCTCCCTCCTCTTGGCGATGCAGGGGCCGATGAAGACCGTCACGCAGTCCTTGTCGTCCTCCCGGGCGAGGGCCGCCGTGTAGTGCATGGGGCTCCGGGTCTGGGACACGCAGTCCTTAAGCTCGGGGACGTGAATCCTGACCGCGCGGACGTATGCCGAGCAGCAGGAGGTCGTCATCATCTTGTCGCCCCGCGCCATCCGCTCCTCGAACTCCACCGCCTCCTTCCTGGCGCAGATGTCCGCCCCCCGCGCGACCTCGTACACTTTGTCGAATCCCAGGGCGAGCATGGCCTGCTCAAGCTGCCCCGCGTCCGCCTTGAACTGGCTCGCGATGGAGGGGGCGTAGAGGGCGACGACCCTCCGGCCCCCGGACATTATCTTGTGTATCACGTCCACGAGCTGGCTCTTGTCCATCATCGCGCCGAAGGGACATTCCCTCATGCAGTTGCCGCAGAAGATGCACTTGTGGTAGTCGATCGTCTCGAGCCCGTTCTCGTCCTTGGAGATGGCCCCGACCGGGCAGGCCTCCTCGCAGGGGACCGGGATTTTTATGATCGCGTGGTAGGGGCAGTTGTCCAGGCAGCGGCCGCAGTTGACGCAGAGCTTCTCGTCTATGACCGCCCGCTTCTCCACCGAGATGGCCTTGCGGGGGCAGTTCATCATGCAGGGGCGGGCGTAGCATGCCTGGCAGGCGTTGGTCACCATGTAGTGGGAGCGGACGCATCCGTTGCACGCGTCGTGCAGGACGGTCAGCATGGGCCAGGTGGGCTTCTCCCTGGCCAAAGCCTCCTTGGCGTAGGAGGCGAGCGTCCGCTCCTCGTCGATTTTCTCTATGGAAAAGCCCAGGCGGGCCAGCACGCGCATGCGCAGTATCTCGCGGTCGTGGTAGATGCAGCACCTCATCGGCTGCCGGTCACGGGGGGCCATCTCGCGGGGGATGAAGTGCACCCCCTCCTCCAGCTTGCCCTCCAGCTGGAGCCGCGCTATCCTGACAAGCACCTCGTGCTTGATGTTCGCCGTCTTGTTGTTGAGGTTGAGCATACCCGTCAGTATAACAGGAAAAAGGATTTTGTGCTATACAGGCCGGAAGCCGGGCTTCCTACCTGTACACCCTGATAACCGAGAACTGGTACATCTGCGCCATTATCTCGCCGCTCTCGTACAGCTTGTCAAAGCGGTGGGAGACGGGATAGACAAAGCCCGCGATCCTTATCTTCGGCATGACGATGACGAGCGATGCGGCCCCCGTATCCCGGAACAGGGCGTCTATCCTCCTGTCGAGCTCGCCGCTTTCCATGAACAGGGGCGCGAAAGGCTCGGTCCTATGATCGGGGACATAAGCACTCACGAATGACGGCCCGCTCATGTAAAGCGTCTCCTCCCGGGGCAGGTTCCCCGCGATGAATTCCCCGAGCCCTTTCTCGCCCGAGTATTCCGTCGTCCAGTCCCGGAGGTTCCAGGAGGGGTTCACCGCGAGGAGCAGGAGGAGAAGCAGGAGCGGGGATGTCCTCCTGCCCTGCCCCCCGCCCGCGTTCCAGAAGGCGAAGATGAGGATGAACAGCCACATGCTTCCCCTGCTGGCAACGGACGCGTTGTATATGAAGATATGGAAGAGGATCATGTAGGAGAAAGCCGTGCCGAATATGACGAGCATCCCCCTGTCCAGGAAGAAAAGGCGGACAAGCAGGGCCATGAGGATGAGGATGACCGGCAGCCCGCTCACGGACGGGTCCTCCCATATCCAGTTGGAGAAGAAGGCCTTCATGTTCAGGTTCATCCTGCCGGCCTGACCAAGGACGATGCCCTTGACAGTCCAGCAGGCGGGGACGACGAGGATCGCGGCGACGATCACGCCGGCGAATGCCACGGCAAGCCCCGCAAGCCTCAGCCTCCTCTCCCTGCCGCCGAGCGCCTTCCAGGGAAGGATTATGTCGGAAACGAGGACGTACAGGATAAGGATGCCGACGAAGCCCTCGGCATAGAGGTGCGTGTTCGCCAGCAGGGCTATAATCGCCCCTGAGAGCAGCGGATGCTCACGCCTCCGCTTCCACAGGGACGCGAGCAGGAAAGCCAGGAGGGCGAAAAGGACATAGGGGCGGGAGACGACGGGGTAATGGTAGGAGGCAGCCGCCGTGAAGATGAAGGCCGCCTTCTCATAGACCGTGAAGGGGCTCCTGAGAAGGAAGACCAGGACGAGGGCGGCGCAGAGGAGGAACGAGATGACGGTCAGGATTCCCGCGGGGCATCCGGCCTTCGCAAAAAGCGAGACGAGGATGCTCCAGAGGGCGAAGTTCCCGTCGACCCTCACGTCGGCGAGCAGGCCGCCGAGGCTCATGTCCCGGGCCTTGATATAGACGAACAGCTCGTCCATCCAGGGCTCGTGCCTGAGCGCGGTATAGCCTGCGAACGAAAGCCACGCGAGATACGAGATGCCGAGGAAGGCCGCGTCAAAGCTCTTCCGCCTGCATTCCGGGCACAGCAGGGTCCTGGCCGCATGCAGGAGGAAGAAGATGAAAAATGGATTCGTGACGAGGGAGATGCCCCAGCGCTCGAAGCGTCCGTGCCAGACCTCACCGTTGAGGGGGCTTCCCTTCGCGAGGGAACCGAGGGCCAAGGCGAGGCTCTGCGCCGCGTCCAGGCGGAGAAGGAAGGCGGCAAGGAGAACCGCCGCCAGCGTGGCCAGGATGAATGCCGGATTCCTGAAAAGCCGCCCGGCGGCATCACGGATCCTCCCGTATGGCCCGCGGATGAAACGGGGGGCAGGAATCTCCCTCTTCCATTCTGATAGGCTTCCCATGCCACCGATGATATAGGATATGCCGCCAGCTGTCAATTACACCGGGTGCTCCCGCATGAACGCCTGCACCTGGGCGAGATCCGGGAGGGCAGGGATCGCGCCCCGCTTCATGACGCAGAGGGATGCGACCGCGTTGGCGAAGGCGATGTCCGCCTCAAGCTCCTCCTTCGTGAAGGCAAGGGGGCACTCCCGCCTGGTCAGGCGGTAGAGCAGGCCGCCGGTAAAGCTGTCGCCCGCCCCGGTCGTGTCCGCGACCTTGACCTCCGGAACGCCGAGCTGGCCGGAGAAGCCCTGCTTCGCCGCATAGTACACGCCCTTGGAGCCGAGGGTAATAAGCACGAGCGAGGGGCCGAGGGCGAGGATCCGCCGCGCGCCGTCCCCGTATGACAGCCCCTCCCCGAAGAGCAGGGCCAGCTCCTCCTCGGAGACCTTCACGCTGTCCGCGAGCGGGAGGATGCTTCTCATCAGCGGGATTGCGTCCGCCCTGCCGTGCCAGAGCTTGGCGCGGTAATTGGGGTCGTATGACACGAGGCCCCCTGCTTTTCTCACCATGCCGATTGCCGTGAGCGTCGTGCTCCTGGAAGGCTCGTCCGTCAGGGAAAGCGAGCCGACCTGCAGGACCCGCGCCTGCGCGAGCATGTCCGCGTCAAGGTCTGACGGGGCCATCTGCGTGTCCGCACCCGGATTGCGGCAGAAGCTGAAGGTCCGCTCCCCGTTCTCCGCGAGGCTGACGAACGCAAGCGTCGTGTGCTGGCTGTCACAGAAGCGCATTCCGCTTATGTCCACCCCCAGCCCATCCAGTACGGCGCGGATATCAGTGCCGAAGGAATCCCGGCCCGTCATGCCGATGAACGCTCCCCTGCCTCCGAGCTTGGCCACGGCACTGACGCAGTTCGCAGGCGCGCCGCCGGGGTTCTCCTCATAGACTTTCTTCCCGTCCGCGTTCGTTCCCGCAAATGTGAAGTCGATGAGGATTTCCCCAAGCGCGACGACATCGTATTTTTTCGTATTCATGATCAATCATCCCTCCATCAAGGCCTTGAGCCGCGGATACGAAAGCTCCTCCGTCGAGCCCAGGACCAGGTCCGCGCCGTCAAGCCCCTTGCCCCGTCCGATCCCCACGGCGGCAAGGCCGCCCTTTTTTATCGCCTGAATTCCTGCGGGCGCATCCTCTATGCCCACGCAGTCCGTGTACCAGGCCCCGGATTTTTCCGCGGCGTCAAGGAAGATGTCAGCCTCGGGCTTTGCTTTCTGCACGCGGGCGGCATCCGCGATTGCGGCGAAACAGTCCCGTATTCCCAGGGCCTCAAGCACTGCGGGGGCGTTCCTGCTGCTGGAGGCCAGCACGGCGGGAACGCCGTTCGCCTTGAGTTCTGCGAGCAGGCCGGTAATCCCGGGCAGGATGTCCTTTTTCGTCAGCCCGCCCAGAAGCTCCTTGTAGCGCTCGTTTTTCCGGACGCAGCAGGAGGCTTTCTTCTCCGCCGTCCACGTCGCGCAGTTCGCCGCAAGGATCCGCTCAAGGGATTCCTCCCGGGAGACACCGAGCAGCTGCTTGTTTATCTCCTGATCGAACGCAAGGCCCTCCGCATCCGCCAGATCCTTCCATGCCTGATAGTGCAGCAAGGCCGTGTCCGTTATCACGCCGTCAAGGTCAAAGAGGACTGCCCCGAGCTTCCGCCTGAGGCTGAAGGTCCTTTCCTGCCCGCCTGACAGCGTGAACTTCGTGTTCCGGTGCACCAGCTCCAGCGAACCGGAAGTATCCCGCAGCGCATAGCGTGCCGTGTCCTGCGTGATGCAGAGGTCCACGACGCAGCCCCGTATGGCAAGCGAGAAGGAGAGCCTCCTCCATCCTGCGGGCAGCCGGGGATTGAAGGCGTAGGTCCCGCCGTAGTCCCGGAATCCGGCGAAGCCGTACACCACGCTCATCCAGCTTCCCGCCATGCACGCGGTATGTATGCCGTCCCTGCTGTTGCCGTTCACGTCGTCTATGTCCATGCGGACGGTCTTGTTGAAGTAATCCAGGGCCTTCGCGCTGTCCCCTGTCTCCGCCGCCATGATGCTCATGATGCAGTGGGACAAGGATGAGTCTCCCGTCGTGTAGCGCTCGTAGAATTTGAAGTTCCGTATCTTCTCCGCGAGCGTGAACCGTCCGCTCAGGAGGAACTGGGCGAGCACCAGGTCCGGCTGCTTGAGGACCCTGTGCCGGTATATGACGAGCGGATGGTAGTGCAGGAGCAGGGGGTAGTTCTCGCGGGGAGTGTTCTCAAAATCCCAGTCCGCCTTGTCCATGAAGCTGTCGTCCTGGGGGTACACGGCGGCATCCTTGTCGAAGGGAACGTACATCTTCCCTGCTGCCGAAAGCCACTCCTGCTTCTCCTGTTCCGTGGCCCTGCTGCCCGCCCGCCTCGCGGCGATCTCGAAGCTTTCCCGTGCCATCAGGTTAGTGAAGGCGTTGTTGTTGACGATGGCCGTGTACTCGTCAGGCCCGGTAACATCGTTTATGCAGAAAGCCCCTCCCTTGCTTGGGGTGAAGCTTCCGAGCGAGGCGTACATCCTCGCCGACTCCGCCGCCATCTCCTCCACAGCATCCCCGTCAAACCCCGTGTCTTCCCCGTGTGCGTTCAGATAGCGGTTCAGGGCCAGCAGTATGTCCGCGTTTATGTGGTACTGTGCCGTCCCCGCGGGGAAGTAGGCGCTCGTCTCCTCGCCGCTTATCGTCCGCCAGGGGTACAATGCGCCTTTCAGGCTCATCTCCTTCGCGCGATCTTTCGCCTTGCCGAGTATCGACGCCCGGTACTCAAGGAGCTTCCTCGCGATCCCGGGGGCGGTGTAGGTGAACACGGGGCAGACGTAGCTTTCCGTGTCCCAGAAGAAATGCCCCTCGTAGCCTTCCGACGAAAGCCCCTTCGCCGCGATGCTGACCTTTCCGCTCCGCCCCGCCGACTGCAGGAGCTGGAAGAGGTTGAAGCGCAGAGCTTCCTCCGTCGTGGAGCCGGCCTTGCCGTCCCCGTTGCCGGAAGGGTCTGCAGCGTCCTCCTCTATGCTGATCCGCGCCAAGTTCCAGAAGCCCGCGAGGAAGTCCTCCTGCTCCCCGCATGCTTTCCCATAACCTGCGGCGGCGAAGGCCTCACACTCTTTCCGGGCCCTGTCCGAAAGCCCTGCTTCCGTTTTGTCCCAGGCGTAGGCGATGTACTTGAGCAGGGTAAACGACGTGCCCGGCTCAAGCTCGAATTCCGCGGCGCACACGGGAAGTCCGCCGTCCGCCGTGGATTCTGACCAGGCGAGCTTCTTGCCGCCGGCAGAAAGCTCGTTGATTGCCGTACCGCACAAAAAGAGCCCGCTGTATGCCGTGCGGGCGCGGAAGGACTGCGCGCCGTCCGTGCAGCCGGCGGCATCTATGACAAGGGGCTTGTGGCGGAACTTCGCACCGATCCTCGGGTCAACTTCCGCAAGGATATTTCCCGCCGTGGTATCAATGTACGACGCAATCCGTATACGTTCCGTCCCGGCGGAAACGTTCCGCACCGAATAGCGGATGACCGCGCAGTCGGGATGAACGAAGGAGACGAGCCGCTCGCTGCGCAAGGCTATCGCCGCCCCTGCTTCTCCGGCCCCGCAGTTCCAGGAGACCGTGCGGGTCAGTATACCCCTGTCCTCGTCAAGCTCCAGCCTGAACGCCGTCACCCGGGAACCGCCCGTACCGCACATGTCGAACGCATGCCCGTCCACGGACAGCTCAATCCGCTTGGGGTCGGGAAGGTTCAGTATGGTCTCGTGATTCTTCGCATATCCGTATGCGTTCTCGCCGTAGAGGATGCTCTCGCTGTCATAGAATCCGTTGATGTAGGTTCCCTTGTGAACCGTCCCCGCCTTTTCTTCCGTGTCACCCCGGAAACCCAGGTTCCCGTTGCCGAGCATGAAAAGCGTCTCGTTGCGCGGCGTGTCTGCCTTTCCGAATCTGTCCGTGGAGAACTTCATATATGCCCCCTTGTCCCTTATTTGTTTATATGTTTTCCTTCAGCCAGCGCACTTCGTATGAGTCCAGCTCCTGCGGCAGGCTGTTCGTGAAAACCCTTCCGCTGAGCAGGTCGGTGCTGTCCTTCGACCATGCGTCGATCGTGAACCTTGCCTGCCGTTCCGAGAAGTTCGCGACGACGTGAACCGTCCCCCTGCGGAATGCGAAGACATGGCTGTCCTGCGTGTCATAGAAGAACACGTCCTGACCGCCGAGCATCGGCTCCTTTTTCCGCGCAGCTATGATTTCCCTCAGGCTGGCCTCCACCTCTTTCTGCGACGCATAGCGGAAGCCGCTTGCCGGGCCGCGGTCGGCAATCCTATGTACCCAGCGGGAGTCATCTTTCTTCAGCGGGTCGTCGCGGTATGAGTAATCGTTGAGCACTGCCCTCTCGTCCCCCGCATAGAGGAGGGGTATGCCGGGCAGGGCGAACAGCACGGCGTACATCATCTTGATCCGTTCCACCGCCATGAAGCGCCATTCCCCGTTGCCCGTCCTCTCCGCCTGCTCCAGGCCCGCGAGGCTGGCCATCGTCCCGCAGATGCGGCAGTCCCCGGTCGTCGGGTTCAGCTGGAAGGGCTCGCCCGCCGCGAAGCTCCCGGCGAAACGTCCGGTGAAGAAGCGGTTCAGGAACTGCCTGTGCTGGTATCCGTCCATGCCCAGCTGTGCCGCATCCTCGTCGCTGAAGGTCCAGCCGATGTCATCGTGGCACCTTATGTAGTTGACCCATGCGCAGCCCCCGGGTATGGCCTGCCGTTTCTTGAGGGAGAGGGTCAGCAGGCGGGTATCCCTCGTCGCGACGGTATTCCAGAACAGGGCCATCTGGAGCGGGTTGTAGCTCAGCCGGCACTCGTCCGCATGGATGTAGCGGATTACCTGGTCGGGGTGCACGATGGCCTCGCTCTTGAACTGGAGCGAGGGGCATGCGATGCGGGCGACATACTGGAATGCCTGTATCACCGTGTGGGCCTTGGGCAGGCTCTCGCACACGGTCCCCTTCTCCTTCCAGACGAAGGCGAGCGCGTCCAGCCGCAGCACGTCCACGCCGAGGTTCGCGATGAAAAGCATCTCCCCGCACATCGCGAGGAATACCTCGGGGTTGGAGTAGTTGAGATCCCACTGGAAGGAGTTGAACGTGGTCCATACCCACTCCCGCTTCTTCGGGAGGTAGGTGAAGGAGCCCCTGCGGACGGTCGGGAAGATTTCCCTGAGCGTGGCGTTCCAGCCGTCCACCTCGGACTTGTCTTTGTATATATAATAGAAGCCCTTGTACTTCTTGTTTCCGGCGAGGGCTTTCTGCGCCCACTCGTGCTCGTTGCTCGTGTGGTTGAACACGAAATCCAGCACCAGGCGGATGCCGCTCTTGTGGAATTCCTCCGCGACGAGGCGGAGGTCTTCTATCGTGCCGAGCCCGGGCTGCACGCGGCGGTAGGAGCTTATCGCATAGCCGCCGTCGTTCTCGCCTTCGGGGCAGTCAAACAGGGGCATGAGGTGCACGTAGTTCACGCCGAGGCCCTTCAGGTAGGGAATCCTGTCCACGAGGCCGCGGAGGTTGCCCGCGAACAAGTCCACGTACAGCATCATCCCGACAGTCTCCTGGTTCAGGTACCAGGGGCGGGAGGATCTGTCCTCGTCCTGCTCCCGCAGATATGCGGGGCGGCTGTCAGACGCTTTCCTCATGATGGCCTCAAGCCGGGAAAGAATCTTGTAGAAATCCCAGCGTGACCCGTACAGCTCATACAGGCGGGCAGTAAGCTCCGCCATGTTCCGCTCAAGCCGCTCCCCGTACATAGGTCAACCCTTCACGGAGCCTGCGAGCAGGCCGCGCACGAAGAACTTCTGCAAGCCCAGGAAGACCGTGAGCGGCAGAATCATGGAGACGAATGCCCCGGCGGTGAGCAGGTGCCAGTCGGTGCCTCGCGTTCCCGCCATGTTCATCAGGCGGACGGTGACGACCTGCACCATGTTCCTGGAACCGCTGAGGAAGACGAGCGAGACGAGCATGTCGTTCCATACCCAGATGAACTGGAAGATGGCGAACGAGGCGATTGCCGGAACGCTCAGAGGCAGTATCAGGCGGACGAACGTCGTGAAGTGGCTCGCCCCGTCGATGAACGCCGATTCCAGTATGGAGCGGGGCAGGGTGGAGATGTAGTTGTACATCATGTAGGTCGCGAGCGGAAGCCCGAAGCCCGCGTGCGCGAGCCAAATCCCCAGGTACGTGCCGTTCAGGTGTATCTTCTGGTAATCGCGGAGAATCGGGATGAGCGATATCTGAAGGGGGACGACCAGCAGGGCGACGACCATGCCGAACATGACGTTCCGCCCCTTGAATTCCAGCCATGCGAACCCGTACGCCGCCGCCGCCGCGATGAAAATCGGGATGATGACGGCAGGGAGGGTCACGGTGATGGAAGTCAGGAATGCGCCCAGCATCGTCGCGCCGCGGACGGCCTGCGTGCCGCTCGCGTTGCCGACGCTGTAGCGCTGGCCGAACAGCACCTGATTGTAGTTGTCCAACGTGAAGCTTCCGAGGTCGCCGAACGCTTTCCACCATCCCGTCGAATTGACGGCATCCGCGCTGCGGAAGGACGTGATGAAAATACCGAGGGTCGGGATCGTCCATACAACGCATATGAGGACGAGGACTGCGGTGATTATCGTCCTGCCGGGCGTCTTCTTGCGTTTGTCCAGCTCTTTCTCTTTCATTTGAATGCCTCCCTGTTGCGGAATTCTTTCAGGTTGTAGTAGACCACCGGGCTCACGCCGATGAGGATAAGGATGGCGATCGCCGATCCGCGCCCGTAGTTCTGGAAGGTGAACATCTGCTTGTACTGCTGCGAGGCGAGGACCTCCGTTCCGAACATTCCGTTCGTCATCGAGTAGACGATATCGAAGCATTTGAGCGCGGCGAGCAGGATCGTCGTGCTGACGCTTATAATCGAACCGCGTATGTTCGGGATGATTATCTGCATCAGTATGCGGAACTCTCCCGCCCCGTCAATCCGTGCGGCCTCTATCATGTCCTCGGGGACGGCCTTGAGGGCCGCCGACAGGACGACCAGCGCGAAGCCCGTCTGGAGCCAGACGAATATCGCGATGAGGAAAAGGTTGTTCCAGGGGGCGTTCTGCAGCCAGTTCTGAGGCTCTCCCCCGCAGGCGACGACGAGCGCGTTCAGGAGCCCCGTCTGCTCTGCCCCTCCGAACTTCGCCGAATACATGAACTTGAATATCACGCCCGCACCGACCAGCGAGATGGACATGGGCAGGAAGATAAATGTCTTGCCGATTTTTTCGATGTAGCTGCGGTCTGCCAGTATCGCCGCAATCAGCCCGAACAAGACGCTGAACGCCGTCCCGCACGCCAGCCATATCACGGTGTTGCGGATGGACACCAGCATCGACCGGTCGGTGAACAGGTACTTGTAGTTGTCCAGCCCGACGAACTGGCTCGAGTCCTTGTTCATGAAGCTGAACACGAAGGACCGGACGGTGGGTATGAGCAGGTACCATGCCAGTATGAGCACCGCCGGCCCGACGAAGATGTAGGGCACAATCTTGTTGTATGTCCTCGCGGGGAAGAGCTGAGACAAGAGGTTCAGCGAGTAGAAAATCAGGACGACGCTCGCCACTCCCCACACGATTGCGATGAGCGTCGTCAGTATCTGAGGGATGCTGTCGTTCCTCAGCAGAAGGAAGCCTCCGGCGGCTATCGCGGTCGTAGCGGCGACGACGGCGAGCGTCTTTATCAGGTCCGGGGCTGAAGCTGTCTGTTTCAGTTTTTTTGCGTCAGACATACAAACTCCTTGCAGTAAAGTTCCTATCTGTCACGAGCCCCGCGTACGGGACCCGTGACAGCCACTATCCTGTGTTTGCTGCGGCCGGCCGGATCAGCGCGGCCAGGTCTCCTCGATCGTCTTGAGGCACTGGTCCGCGTTCTCCGCGCCGCTCACGTAGTTGACCATGCCGGTCCAGAAGGAGCCGGAGCCGACTTCCGTGGGCATGAGGTCAGAAGCGTCAAAGCGGAATACCGTCGCGTTGACCAGGATCTTCGCAATCTCGCGCTCCAGGCTGTTCCCGTAGTCGTCGAAGTCCTGCGTCTTGTGCGGGAACAAGGCCCCTCCGATCCGTGCCCACGGGGCGCATGCCTCCCAGGTCGTCAGGAAGGTCAGGAATTCCTTGACACCGGCCTTGTCCGTGAACGCGACGAACTGGTCGCCGCCGCCAAGGACGGGGGTCCCCCACTTCGCGTCGACGCTCGGCAGGGCGAACACGCCGACGTTCTCCTCCAGGTTCGCCTGAACCTCGTCCTGCATGAAGCCCGTGATGAAGTTGCCCTGGCGGTTCATCATCGCCGTCGGCGGGTTGGTGAACAGGGGCTTCACGCTGTCGCCGTAGTTCTGCGCGATGATGTTGTTGGGGCCGCCGAGGACATACTTCTTGTTCAGGAAGACCTCCCCGCAGTAATTCAGGGCCTTGACGACCGCCGGGTCATTGAAGGCAATCTCGTGGTTGACCCACTTGTCGTACACGTCGGGACCTGCCGTGCGGAGCATCATGTCCTCGAGCCAGTCCGTCCCGACCCATCCGGTCGCAGCCGCCGACTCGAATCCGACCGACCAGGGGGCAATCCCGTCGGACACCATCTTGTCCTCAAGCGTCTTCAGCTCGTCCCAGGTCTTGGGAATCGTGTAGCCGCGCCTCGCCCATTCCTTCTTGTTGTACCAGACGAAGCTCTTTGCGTTGACGCGGTGGAATATGCCGTACACCTGCCCCTTGTGCGAGCCGAGGTCCTTCCATACCGGGGCATAGTTCGCGTCTATCGCGCTGACGACATCGGCAGGAAGGGGCTTGAGGTATCCCGCATCCGCGAATCGCTTCATCGTGCCGGGCTGTGGCAGGGCCGCGATGTCCGGCGGGGTTCCTGCCTGCGTCTCAACCTGAATCTGCACCTCGAAGTCCGGGCTCCCCGCGTACACGACGTTGTATCCTGACTTCTCGTTGAAAATCTTCACGATTTCCTGGAAGCGGGCCTCCTCCTCACCGCGGAATGCGCCCTCGATGCGGATGGTCTTGTCCTCCACCCTTGCATTCCCGGAGGCCCCGGAAGACGTGCCGCCGCCCTTGCCTCCGCATCCCGTCGTCATAATGGCCAGCGCGGACGCTGACAAAACCAATGCTGCCTTTGCAATCATACTTTCCTTCATCCGAATCCTCCTGTTCAGTCGCGGACGTTTTCATTTATTCTCAAACCAGTTTTATCTGGTGGTTTCCCTTTCTATAATCTCAAGCGGGATGTTCAGGTTTATCGCAGGCCTCGCCGGGTTTCTCATCCGTGCGAGCACCAGCTCCGCGGCGACCCTGCCGGATGAGTCCAGGTTCTGGCTCACCGTGCTCAGCCCGATGTAGCCCGAGATATCTATGTTGTCGAAGCCGAGGACCTTCATGTCCCCGGGAACCCTCAGCCCTTTCTCGTGCGCCAGATGCAAGAAGCGGGCGGCGATGAGGTCGCTCGAGCAGAACACGCAGTCGGGCAGGTTCTCCTGCGAGAGGAAGCCGTTGATGCCCGAGTCCAGTTTCTGCTCCGAGAATTCGCCGATCCAGACATGCTCCGGGGGAATCGTTATCCCCTGATTGGCGAAGTAGAAGTTGAAGCCCCTGAAGCGTTCCTCCGTGGCCCCGACCGCATACGACAGCCCAGACTTCTCCCCTATGAAGCCCGGTTTCCGGCAGCCCTTCTCATAGAGGTACTCGGCGGCTTTCTGTCCCCCGGTCAGGTTGTGGATGTTCACGCAGTCAAAGCCCTCTATGTCCCCTTCCACGAAGCAGACAGGGAAGGTCACATCGCGCAGCATGTCCAGCAGCGTTTTCTCCAGCATCATGCAGAAGAATATCAGCCCGTCCACGCGGATTGTGTTCACGATGTTGCTCACGTAGCTGGTCAGGTCCTCCACTGAGTCCACCGAGTAGATGACGAGCTCGTAATGCTGCTCCGCGAGCATCTCGGCGACACCCCGCAGGCGCTCCATGAAAGACGGCTGCGTGAAGAAGGGGGCTATCACGCCGATTTTCCGGTAGCTCTTCCGCGCGTTCGCCACGGCATCAGCCTTGGGGACGAAGTTCAGCTCCTTTATGGCCTCCATGACTTTCTGGCGTTTGTCCGCACCCACTTTGTCAGGCTCGTTCAGCACACGGGAAACCGTAGCGGAGCTGACCCCCGCCAGCCTGGCCACGTCGTAGATCGTGCTCACCTTCTTCACGAAGACCTCCTCCTCTTTATGAAACTGCTTTCACGTAACTAATTACATTATACACCAGACCTGCCGCCTGTCAATCGTTTTTCCGCTTTTTTTCTCAGTTTCATGGCAGTTTCATGACTTCCCGTCTTGGCCGGGCCGCCCAGTCTAGCCCGAGCGGCGGAAAACGTGCTATAATGGGAGGCATGAAGCCAAGAAAGCCCGCGCCGCCGGAGGAGAGGAAGCCCAAGATCGCTGCCCTCGCCCTGTCCGTCCTGACGGTCCTGCTGCTCTGCCTGTACGCCTTCCACCAGCTCCCCCGGATCTCAGGGGGGGGCGAGCCACTTGCCACCGGCGGGGACCGGAAATACCACGTGCTCGTGCTAGGAGAGGCGGCGGACGAGGACGCGCTCAAGGAGATATACAGGGGGGCGGAGACGGAGAGCAGGTCCTACGACTGCGTGGTGGAGCTGGACGTGCCCTCATCCCTGGCGGAGGGCCAGTCCCTCCAGAGCCTCCTGGACTTCGCGTCCTTCGTCGATGCCGACGGGGTCATAGCCTACATCGGGGAGGGGACGGGGAGCCTGAGCATCCCCGCGACATTCAGCGGCAGGGAGATACCCCTGATAACGGTGTCCCGCTACGACGAGTCCATCCCCCAGGTCTCCCACATCGGGACGAACTACTCCGAGCTCGGCAGGATGATCTCGCGAGAGAGCGCGGTCTACCTGAACGGAAGGGGAAGGCTCATCATCATAAACACCGCCAAGTCCAACAGCGCCAACTACAGCAACCTGATGGCGAGCGTCAAGAGCGGGCTCGCCTACTTCGAGGACATCGACGTGTACATCGCCGACCTGGAGTCCAGCGCGGCGATCACGGACACGTCGGGCATCCTCGCCCGCAAGATACGCTACTCGGACGCGAACCTCCTGGTCTGCCTGTCCAGCGAGGACAGCATACGGGCGGCCCAGCTGGTGAACGACCTGGGCAAGGCCGGCTACATCGGGATAATCGGGTTCGGCGAGGGGAGCGTCCTGGACCGCTACCTGGAGGTCGGTGTCATAACGGAGCTGCTCTCGATCGACTCCCAGAAGACGGGATCCCTCGCCCTCAGGGAGCTGTTCGAGTACATCCACCACGGGCACGCGAACAACTACATAGCCGCCGACGTGAAGGTGCGCAAGGGGGGCAGCCTGTGAGCGGAAGGTGGTCCGTCTCGTTCCGCAAGAGCCTCCGCGCGAAAATCCTGCTCGCGGTCATCCTCGCGATGGCGATAATAGGAAGCTTCTTCCTCATCACGACAAGCCAGAACAGGGACTTCCTGGTCAGGACGGGCCGGTCCTACGAGACAAACGAGCGGCTCAGCGAGATCTCGGCGGAGCTCCTGGCCACCGAGGTCGCGCTGGAGAACTACATGGCGTACAGGACCTTCGAGAGCATAGACAGCTACTACCAGCACCAGAGCCTGGCCGAGTCCGCGCTCAGGGAATTCGACATACCCCCCTCCACCGACAAGGTCAAGCTCTGCGAGCACAAGGTCTACAAGCTGTCCAAGTCATTCTTCTCCTACAGCCGCAAGGCCGTCACCTTCCAGCGCGCCAAGAACTCCTACATAGCCCGGGAGAACTACGCGCTGAGCCTGGAATGCTACAGCCTGATGCAGAAGGAGATAGAGAAGCTGAACTCCCTGCTGATGGAGAGGAACACGTCCCTCTACGCCGCCAACCAGGAGAGCTTCGACAAATTCTTCAAGATAAGCAGCATAGTCATCATCCTATTCTCGGTGCTGACCTGCACGATCCTCTACCTGTCGCTGACTATAATGATGCGGCCCCTGTCGAACATCTCGGACGTCGCCATGCGGATAGCGATAATGGACTTCGACGTGCCGCTGTTCAACAACCAGTCCGAGGACGAGGTGGGCAACATCTGCCGCGCCTTCGACCGCATGATCGTAAGCATACAGGCATACATCGACAAGATCTGGGAGAAGGTCGCCCAGGAGAACGAGATGAAGGAGAAGGAGCTGGAGATGCGGGAGCTGTACTCGTCCGCCCAGCTCCGGGCCCTGCAGAACCAGATAAACCCCCACTTCCTGTTCAACACGCTGAACACCGGGGCCCAGCTCGCGATGATGGAGGGGGCGGACAAGACCTGCTACTTCATCGAGCAGGTCGCGGACTTCTTCCGCTACAACATCCAGCAGAAGGGGGCGGCGGCGAGCCTGGAGGAGGAGCTTTCCCTCGTGGACAACTTCATCTACATAATGAAGGTGCGCTTCGGCGACAGGCTGGAATTCATAAAGGAGGTCCCGGAGGACGCGGACCTCGGCGTGAGCCTGCCCCGGATGATCCTGCAGCCCCTCGTGGAGAACTGCATCAAGTACGGCCTCAAGGAAGGCAGGGGGCACGTCATCCTGAAGGTGGGGCAGACGGTATTCGACACGACCGTGTCCATCAGCGACAACGGGGACGGGATGAGCGGGGAGCAGAGGAAGGCCATCCTCTCGGCGGGAGGGGAGAAGTCCGAGGGCGCGTCCCCTGCCCCGCCCGGAAGCGGACCTGCCGGAAGCGGTACCGGCACGGGGCTCATCAACGTCGTGTCCCGCCTGCGGCTCTACTTCCACCGCGCGGACGTGTTCGACATACAGGCGAACGCCGACGGCGGCACGAGCTTCATACTCAAAATACCCAGGCTGGGAAAGAAGGTGGTTTGATGTACGGGATTCTTTTGACTGACGACGAGCAGATAATGCTGGACTCCCTGAAGTTCATAATAGAGAAGAACTTCCCCTCGGAGACGCGGCTGTACTCGGCCCTCTCCGGCCCCGCCGCGCTGGAGATAGCGGCCAGGGAGCAGGTGGACATCATCTTCATGGACATAAACATGCCGGGCCTGAACGGGCTCGACACCGTCAGGTTCATCCTGCAGTCCAGGCCCGACACGGTGATCGTCATCCTGAGCGCGTTCGACCGCTTCCAGTACGCGCAGGAGGCGGTGAACCTGGGGGTATACCGCTACCTGACCAAGCCGGTCAACCGCAACACGGTCGTCGAGACCCTGCGCAACGCGATGACGATCGTGGACCAGAGGCGGGGGCAGAGGAACAGCGAGGAGGAGCTGCACAAGAAGCTTGACATCGTGTCCCCGATGGTGGAGAGCGACTTCATCTACTCCGCGGCGCTCTGCGGAAGCAAGGACGTGTCCGAGTACTTCTCCTACTTCGGCATCTCCGGGTCGGCATGGTGCTTCTGCTGCCTGGAGTTCCCCGGCATGGACGAGAAGAAGCAGAGCGAGAGCTACGACAGGATACGGAGCCTCCTCAAAAGCCGCGCCAAATGCATCACCGGCTCCTTCATGGCAAACCGCCTCGCCGTATTCTTCTACTTCCCGGACGGGGGGAGCGCGGAGGAGCTCCCGGCCCGGGCGCGGGAGACGGTCTCGTCCGTGTACAAGCTCCTCTGCCTGGACATATCCTCCGGCATACGGGCGGGCGTCAGCAGCTTCCTGACCGACCTGGGCATGACCGGGAGCGCGTACAACGAGGCACTGGAGTCCCTGGGCTCCACGCCCCCAGGCGGCGGCATCATCTTCGCCGAGAAGAAGGGCGCGAGGAAGAGGGAGACGGACCCCGGGGCAATCGCGGAGAGCATCTTCGGCCGGATCAGGGCCGGGGACGGCGCGTCCGTCCGCCACCTGCTCGCCTCCTACGGGGCCGCGCTCGACGGGAGCTACGGCGGGGACATGGGCAAGGTCAAGAACGCCATCTTCGAGCTGCTCGTCAACGTGCGCAACATCACGACGGAGATAGACTGCAACTACCAGAACGACGAGTTCAGCTCCGCCTTCTCCTTCCTGTCCGCCGCCGGCAGCCTGGGCGCGGTGCTGGACTTCGCCGCCAAAAGGTGCGAGGAGTGCGCGACGGACGTGATGCAGTTCACCCAGTCCAAGGAGAACCCCATCATAAAGAAGGCCGAGGACTACATAATGAGGAACCTGGCGGGCAGCCTGTCGCTGGAGGAGCTCGCCGAGGCGATAAACGTCAGCCCCTCCTACCTGAGCCGCATGTTCAAGGAGGTCAGGGGCGAGAACTACATCAACTACCTGACGGGCATGAGGCTCGCCAGGGCGCGGGAGCTCCTGAGGAACCCCCGCACCCCCATAAAGGAGATAAGCGCGGCGGCCGGCTTCAACGACCAGAACTATTTCTCGCGCATATTCAAGAACAAATTCGGCATAACGCCAACGGAGTTCCGCAATGTCGCAAAGTAAGGCACTCATGATCATCGCCGCCACGGCCCTCATCCCCCTGCTCGCCGGATGCGGCAGGATGCAGGCGGCCAGGCCGGACGTGCAGGAGGCGGCCGGGGGCGACGACAGGCCCCGCATAGGCTTCTCCATAGACACCCTCGCGCTGGAACGCTGGCAGCGGGACCTGGACGTGTTCATGAACAAGGCCCGGGAGCTGGGGGCGGAGGTCATCGTGCAGAACGCGGGCAACAACGTGGGGATGCAGATATCCCAGCTGGAGTACCTGATGCAGCGCGACGTCGGCGCGGTCGTCATAGTGCCCAAGGACCGGGGCCGCCTGACCGGGGTCATAAAGAAGATGCGGGACAGGAACATAGAGGTCATCTCCTATGACCGCCTGATAAGCGGGGCGGACATAAGCCTCTACGTCTCCGTCAACACGGAGAGCGTGGGCCGCCTGATGGCCCGGCAGCTTATCGGCATCGGGGCAGCGGGCAACTGGAGCCTGGTCCTGGGGCCGGACGAGGACTACAACATGACCCTGATGCTGCGCGGCATAGAGGACGAGATAAAGGACAAGGGGGTGACCCTGAGGGACATCCTCTACACGGAGGGATGGAACTACGACCTGGCCTACGGGGCGGCGGCGGGCCTCCTGACCGGGGGGGAGCTGCCCGACGCGATAGTCTGCGGGAACGACTCCGTGGCGGGCAGCGTCCTGAACGCCATAGACGACTACTGCCCCGGCCGCCACATCCCGATATGCGGGCAGGACGCGGACATCGCCGCATGCCAGGACATCGTGCGGGGGCGGCAGGACTTCACCGTCTACAAGCCCATCACCGAGCTGGCGGAGAAAGCCGCCGAGTGCGCAGTCCGCCTCGCCAAGGGGGAGACCGCCGGCTACATCGCGGGATACGACGAGACAATCGACAACGGCTACAAGCAGGTCCCCGTCCTCTGGCTGGAGCCCCAGGTCGCCACCCGGGACAACATCGACGAGGTCGTCATAAACTCCGGCTTCCACACCCACGGCGAGGTCTACAAGCAGGACTAGCGTGGCAGGGCTTCTTGCCCCCCCTCAACCTGTTAGAATGAATCCGGCGAGATGTTCTGCGTCCGCCTGGACTTCACGGGCTGAGACGGAACATTGACTTTCCCTTTTGTATGTATTAAAATATGTATCGAACAGGGAGGATGAAATGAAAAGCTATTCGTCAAGAGAAGTCATCGGGCTTATCGAAGCGGACGGCTGGTATCTGGCAAGAGTAAAGGGCAGCCATCATCATTTCAGGCATCCATTTAAAAAGGGGATTGTCACGGTGAAACACCCTGACAAGGATATTCCGCCAAAAACGCTTGAAAGCATAGCAAGACAGGCCGGAATCAAGTTCAACTAGGAGGCGGACATGAAAAAAGCATTCCCAGACAGGTACTGCTACCCTGCGATATTCACGTATGAGGAAAATCAGGAAATCGCAGTCGTGTTTCCTGATTTGGAGCTTGCCACGAGCGGGACTGACGATGCCGATGCCCTCTACTCCGCCCGCGATGCGCTTGGCGGGCGGCTGGAGCTTATGGAAGAAAGCGGGGAGGACATTCCCTCCCCGTCAAGGATTGCGGATATAGAAGCCTCGAAAAATGAGCGGGTTGTGCTCGTTGACGTTTACATGCCGTCAGTCCGTATGGAGGGCGTCACCAAATCCGTCAAGCGGACCGTCACGCTTCCCGCGTGGCTGAACGCAAAGGCTATGGAACTGGGCATCAATTTCTCCCAAATCCTGCAGGAAGCATTGCAGAAGAAAATCAGCGCGGCGTGAGGGTCCTTGTACTTGCCCGCCGACACTTTATGAATTCGGAGCACTTATCGGCGACGAGCACGAAAACCGTGATGTACAGCCAGAAGTAGTTCGTGATGAATGTCGCTGTCGGCCAGTCGATTTTCAGGAACGGGTAGCCCGCCAGCACAAGGGGGAACAGGAAGGCATACACGAAATCAAGCCTGCGGAACCCCAGGTCCGTTTCCCTTACAAACAGGAGGACCGGAATCACAAGATATATCATCGTATACGGATACGTATGGTTGACGAGAATCATAAGGAGCGTGACCAGCAGGGCATAAGACTTCCAGTTCAGTTTCGTGAAGCATACCAGTCCCAGCACCACGGCAAAATAAAGGAAGGCGAGGGCCTTGCCGAACAAAAGGCCCTTCTCAAGCCCGAACCCCAGGACATCCGCAAGCTCCATGCAGACCCCCGGTATCGTCTCCGGGCGGGCCTGCAGGTGACCGCTGTAAAGATGCAGGAATGTCAGATAATTCCTGGCCGCCGGCAACCCTCCGAAGAAGAAAAAAGGCGGGACGAACAAGACAAGGCCGTACAACACGAGGCGGAATGCCTCCTTATACCGTTTCTCCTTGAGCCACAAGAGCCCCAGCACCGCCGGGGTCATTTTGAGGCAGGCGGCCATTGCCAGAAAGACCAGCGAAAGTTCCCGGTAAAGCTTGTTTTCGGAATTTCTCATGTGGAGCGACATGAGGAGCAGGGAAAGCACCCAGAGGGTTGAATTCCCGGCTTTGATCACCGCGAAGGAGAAGGGGTGCGAAAGTATGATGCAGGCAAAAAGTGCCAGGAGGACCCATGTGCGCTTCTCAACGTATTTCCTGCCGGCCAGGACAATCACGCATACGTTGAGGCACTCCAGTATGTCCAGGTACAGCCTGTCCCAGTTGCTGACCCCGCTGTCCTTTATGGCGGAAGGAATCATGCGGCCTATGATATAATAGATGAAATAAGAGAAGGGAGAGAAAACGGCACCGTCGGCGCTCGGATAATAGAACTTGTCCGGGGCATAAGGATTCCTGGACAGGGCAAGTCCTATATGACTTCTAAAATCAACCCCGTCGGGAGCATGCCTCCCGTCCCACACTATGTCGCCGAGGAAACTCCCGCCGGAGACAAAGAGCGCGACGAGCATGACGAGAATATTCGCGCCGAAGAAAAGCAGGAACACGTTTGACGGTACGCATGCCTCCTTAAAAAACCGGCCCCTTTTTCTTTCCAACATAATGACCACCTTATTGCACCCCCTGAAAACCGCAGGCGGCAGTTTTCAGGGATGCCGTTTTATCTGTAGCGGAGGATGCAGTACAATGCCCTCACCCCGTCCTTCCAGTTTATCTTCTTGCCTTCCTCGACGGTACGCGGGTTGTAATGAATCGCGCACTCGTACACGCGGTATCCGCCACGCGCGACGAGGGCCGTCACCTCCGGCTCGAAGCCGAAACGCTTCTCCCTCAGGCGCGGGGCAAGCTCCCGTATGACCTCCCGCCTGAACAGCTTGTAGCATGTCTCCATGTCCGTTATGTCAAGGTTCGTGAACATGTTGCTCAGCGTCGTCAGCGACTTGTTCATCTTGGTGTGCCACCAGCGAAGGACGCGCCTGGTGTCCGGCAGGAGGTAGCGGCTCCCGTACACCACGTCGGCCCTGCCGTCCAGGAGCGGCCCCAGCATGGTCAGGTAGTCATGCGGGTCATACTCCATGTCCGCGTCCTGTATGCCCACATAGTCCCCGGTCGCCTCCATGAACCCGGTACGGAGGGCAGCCCCCTTGCCCATGTTTTTCTCGTGGGCGACGTACTTCACCACGCCGGGGTACTTCCCGGCTAGCGAGCGGGCCACCGCGTCGCTTGAGTCGGAGGAACAGTCGTTTACGATGACGAGCTCCAGGCTCAGGGCCGAAGAAAGGGAAAAGCAGCGCTCAACCACACTTTCCAGCGTTTTCTCCTCGTTGTAGCACGGAATGATGAGGGAGAGCGTCGGGCAGCGATTGCTTTCTTTTTGCATGGTATCCTTTTCTTTCATTCCGTTATTTGCCGCCGGCAAGGCCGGTTCCTGTACACGAAAATGTAATTCGTACCCATTTATAGTACAGTATTCCGTCCATAAGCTTTGAGAATCTTACAGCTTCCTGTAACTTTTTAGCACAAAATGACATCATTCTGCTAAAAATAGAGGATGTCATGGACTTCAGGGAACGGCTGAGGGAGGAAATTTCATTCGTTGG